>CALBDR010000342.1 GCA_937927525.1 uncultured Candidatus Melainabacteria bacterium | reverse complement strand
ACAGAAAATTAGTTTTAAAGAATCTTTTAGCACTTTTTCTGATTTAGCCTTAATTACAGAATTGTCTTCGTTGAAGATTTCTCTTCTTTCTGAGTGACCTACTATTACACTAGTAACACCTAATTCTTCAAGCATTGCAGTGTTTATTTCACCAGTGTAAGCTCCAGATTCAAACTGGCTTACGTCTTGAGCTGCAACTTCAACTTTATCTAAATTATTAGTTTTTAATTCAGTTACAACAGTTTCTATGCTCGTAAATGGAGCAGATAAAATTACGTCAACGTCATTTTGACTATCTCTTACTTTCTCTGAAAATTCTGCTACAAAAGCTTTAGATTCAGCTTTTGTTTTATTTAGTTTCCAATTTGCAATTATTAATGGTTTTCTCATATAAATTTATTCCGTTTATGAGTTTAACAAATTATTGTGAGTTTACTCAACGGTATTTAATTGAATTTTCGATCTAGCTTCTTATTGACGAAAATATATATTGGGATTAGTATTTAATTATATGAAATTTTCTTTATTTAACAAGAAAAACAAGCAAGAGGGCGTAAAAGCCGATTGTTCTAAGTTAGGTGATTTTGAGATTATCTCAATGTGTCAGCTTGGCGACAAAGTTGCCTTTAAGGAGCTTGTTAAAAGATACCAAAAAATTGTTTATGCATTCCTTTACCAGTTAGCTCCTGAATGGGAAGATTTAAATGATCTTTCACAAGAAGTTTTTATTAGAGTATTTAGAGGAATACACTCTTTAAAAAGTCCCCATGCTTTTAAGTCTTGGGTTAATCAAATTGTTGTAAATATTTTCTATGATGAACTTAGAAAGAGACCTAAACAGGCTAAAAACTTTAGTCTTGATCAAGCTTTTGAGCATGAAGAATTTGGTCAAGAGTTACAAAGACAAATCATCGACACTTCTTCAGTTCCTGATGATGTTTTCAGTAATACTGAACTTAAGAATATTTTACAAAATGCTATTTCACAACTTCCAGAGCAGTACAGAACAGTAATTGTTCTTAGAGAGCTTCAGGGTCTTCAATACGATGAAATGGCTGAATTACTTAACTGTGCTATCGGGACTATTAAGTCAAGACTTTCTCGTGCCAGAGAGAAGTTACAAGATATTATTAGACCTCAGCTTGGTGAAAAATCATTCTATGATGAAGATTATGATATTGAGCACTTCGCTTAAATAATTTTAATGTCAAGTTTTCCTGAATTTAGTTTTAGTTTATTGCTAAGCTTATTATAAGTCTATGAATGATTTTGAGAGTTATTTTGCGTCACTCGAAGAGAAGATACAGAAAAGTTCTCGATTGCAAGTTATAAAAAATGTTAATGAGGAGACTAATAGAGTCTATAAGGTTAATAGAGCTTTATTGTTCTGGTTTAAGCTTGAGAAGTTAGCTCCCTGGTTTTTAATTGTTGTTTTTGTGGCTGTGGCTTCTTTTGCTTCGCTTTTCTTTTTACAAAATAAAACTAGAGCTTCTCTAAAAACTGATCAAACTTTTTTAAGTCTTGAGTATAGTTATGTCGATGCTATTGATGATGATTTTCCTTGGGAGAAGCTAGAGCTTCAAGAAGAGAAGGAAGAAAAAATTCGTTCCCTAGTGGATGATTACTTAGTAAAGAAAAAGGATTTAGTAGATAAAATTGAACATTTGAATTCTCAACTAAATGAAAATAATAATGGTGATCTTGAGTTAGAGATTTCAGATTTGAATTATCAGTTAAAGCTATTAGCTAGTAAGCTTTCTTTGAAGATTAGATTTTTGCTTGATGAGGAGGAAACTCATAAGTTTTTTAGGCTTTGTTCTGCCTTGAAATGATACCGACTGGTTGGTTGGAATAGGGCGAGTGGTATGTTTTGGTTTTTGAAACCCTTTCCTAGAGGGCCTTGTTTTTTTTAGTTTGAATGATTTATAACATTTATTTAATTTTCCCTGTGGATACTTTTGATATTAAAATAATCAGTAGGGTATAATATATTTGTAAGAGTAATAGACTAAGGACTAGAGATGGATTTAGAAGATATTTTAATCAAAGTGAAATTTTTTAAAGCCTTATCTAGGATTAATTTTAAAGTTTATAAAATTACACAAAGTATTTTTTACCTAGTTGATTCTAAGGTTTCAAAAAATAACGGACAAAGATACATTGGTTTCTCCCCAAGACATATATACTTCCCTCAAAAAATCGATGCCATCTTTGATGTAATTTGTTGAATTCAAAGAACAAAGCTATGGGAAATCAGTAGAGCAAACTGTTACAAATAGTTTGCTCTATTTTTTAATCTAATTTCATCATTACTAGGATTAGCCTGTTGTGCATATCTTTTTTTAAGTGTTTATCTGAGAATAGATTTTTCGCTCTATCTAAGTATGCAACTAAAGTTTTATCCATGATTTTATTAGTTTGGTTACGCATTTTAATAACGTAAGATTCTTTAGATACAGGGATGACTTCTATATTCGTTCCTCTAATATTTCTCTGTATGCTATCAGTATCTAATTTTAATTTCTCTTTAAACAAAGGTTTTAAACTGCTCTGAAGTTGTTGGAATCTATCGTTAGCATAGATTGCTTCAGGGATTTTCATTAATGTCGCTGGCACTAAAAACTCTTTTATATAGAGTTCCTGTCTATCATTCAAGTGTTCTTTAACTAAGAAGTATTCTACGTAGAGGTCCTGGAGTGAACCAGGAAGATCTACTTTTTCTATAAGCTTTTCAGCAAGCATATTGCTTGCTGCATTTCCTGTAAGTATAATTTGTTTTATTTTTTTCTCAGTTTGAAGATTTGGAAAATTTTCTTTAATGATTCTCTCTGCCTTTATTGAGCTTAGGTATTTAAGTTTAATAACTTTTATATCTTGGTTGCGATCTATACTATTTATAAAATCTTGTGCAATTCTGAATTGTTCTGGGTTCGCTGCGATTGTGATTTCATTATTTGCAGGGTTTACAAATGAATAGGGTTTCGGTAGATTTCTATCTTGGCTGATAATGATTTGTTTAAAGAGATGTTCATTTAATAGTTTAGAAACTAGTTTTGAAGAGCTATAGCTAGTGGCAATATTATAGAATTCTAGTTTGCGAAGGTCTTCTGTATAAACTTTTAGGCTATTGTTTTCAAAACTACTTTTTAATTTTGCTGTGTGTAAAATATCTTCAATTGCTTCAGCGATAGTTCTTTTATGAAGGTTGATTGATATTTTTTTATCGAGATTTTTCGGGTATACTAAATTAAATTCACCAATTTTCGATATTGTTAAAAGAATTTCTGAGACTCTTGTTTCATAGAATGATAGATTAATCTCTTTGTCTAGACTAGGGTTCTCTTCTTTTTCAGGGCGAATAAATTTAATATTGAATAAATCCTTACTATCAGGTGAAAACAATGGTTCAGTAGCCATAGAGGGAGTGCTAAGCAAGGCTATGCTTATGAGTAAAGTTACTTTAGTAAAAAATATTTTTAAGGTGTTTAAGTTCATCATTACTTATGGCAATAAAATCAAAACTGATATTAGTACTTAACTTAAGTTTATTCTTCTTTAGATAGTATAAGGCAAGTTTTTTAATTTGTTTTTGTTTTTCGAAGCTAAGAGCTTTTAAGCTTTCTTCAATGTTATAGCTACGGTATTTTACTTCAATGAAAACAAGATACTTTTCATTAAATCTACTTGGGTCTATAGCTATGATGTCGATTTCACCTCGGTTAGAGTAGTGCCAATTTTTTTCTATGATTTTATAATTTAGTGATTCTAGGTATTCTGCAGCAAGTTTTTCTTTTTCGAAACCTAATTGTCTATGATTCATAGACTAAGTTTAGTGGTTTTGGGGTTTGGATTGTTTTTTGTGCAGTGGTTTTACTAGATTAAGCTGTTATTGATTTTTTTGTTGATTGAACTTTCAGCAGTAAACGCTAAACCTATGCTG
This sequence comes from uncultured Candidatus Melainabacteria bacterium, assembly GCA_937927525.1. Lineage (GTDB taxonomy): Bacteria > Cyanobacteriota > Vampirovibrionia > LMEP-6097 > LMEP-6097 > DT-14. The sequence continues at coordinate 6,596 of CALBDR010000342.1, read as the reverse complement.
GTCCCTATGATATCAATAATTATGATGATATGTCTGAGCCTCTTTCATAACACAGATTAATCTTACTGTTAAAATAATTGAGCTCTTGGCATGCTGGATGCAAGGAAGAAAATCTTTTTCATAGTTGCAACATTATTAGAATTATTATTTACCTCAAAGTCTTCTGGAAAGATTGTAAGTAGAACATTAAATTCTTCTTTTGTATAAGAGTCTGCGATGAATAGATCAAGAACATATCTTAAGAAATCTTCTTTAGTTTTACCACTAAACTTCTCGATGGTTTTAGTTAGACTTACACCTTTGTAGGTATGGTTATCAGCTACTTTTTTATTAAAAGCAATTCTTTTTACTAGTTGTCCTTGATTCATCCAGCTCGTACTCTGTTCTTTATAACCTGTTGGTGGTCCAGCAAAGCCTGGAATAAATTCTTGGCTAGCTGCTTGACCGTAGATAGTGTTTTTATAGCATGAGTTGTAGTTTTCATCTAGGTTGTAGTCGACTGCTGCTCTCATAACTTGTAGTGATTGAAACATGGGGTTTGCTATTTTATTACGGTAGTGAGTATAACTGATAAATTCTTCATCCAGTAAAATGCTTTCCATAACTTTCTTCAATTGATTTGGATCACTTGTATTTGCAAGGAAACTAGTTTCACATGCCGTTTGTAAATTGCTCGGTATGTTCTCATCAACAAAATATTCAATTAACTTTTTACAAATAAATTTTGCAGTAGATTGGTGGGAGCCTAGCTTTTCAAGGAATGTATCTACTTGATTTACAAAATCTTCTTTTGTCGTGCCACCCGGAATAGTTTCATCTAAGAATGAAACCTCTAAGTTTTGGAATTGGTGTTGAGTTTCATCAAAGAAAACCTCGTCTGTGATGTAAGTAAGTCCAGTAAATAATTCTGCAACATTTCTAACATCCTCTTCTGTATAACCCCCATTCACTCCTAGTGTGTGTTCCATGATTTCTCTTGCATAATTTTCGTTTGCATAAGCTTTATTGTTTAGGTAGTTATCTAAGTAAAAGAGCATGGATGGACTTTTTGCATTATCTTTCAGTAGATCTATAAAGTTACCAAATGCATTTACCCTGAAGAAATCATTTGTCCATCTTTCTGCATAAGAGCTGGTATATAAAATTAATTTATCTGGATTCGTACCTGAGCTATCTATAAGCTTTATGTAATATAACATTGCCCTAGATCTAATTCCTGAATCTTGGTCTCTAGTAAATGGCTCTATAGCCATTCCCGTTAAAGTTCCAGTCCATTTAGGGGTGTCAGATAGTTTTAAAGTGAAAACTTGAGTAGATCTATCATATGGAGCTTGGAATGAAATGGATTTTTCATCTTTAAAGTCCTCTTCACCAACTTCATTTTTCCAATAAATCTTACTTAATGGCTCATCACTACTTTGATCGAACCTAGCTCTAATCTCAAGAGTATCGTAATCGCTTGTACTGATACCAAGCTTATGGATATAGTCGTTACTGATAAACGGTTTTATTTCATTGAAACCGAGATCTCTAAAGTTTCCAGATCTATGTCTCCCTGTAAAGTCAGCCTTGTATCTCTCTTTTCTATTGAAATATCTCCAATCCTCATGGTTCCATTTATGGATTGTGGTACTGAAGTGATTTTCCCATAACTTAAACTCCTATTTTAATTGAATACTTTATCTAGTTTAACGGGGAGGCTCCATTAACATTTGTTAAACATGTATTGTAAGTTCTGACAAAGCTTACAATTATTATTTTTTAGTGATATTTTAGACTTATGCTTAATTTTCTAGGAGAAATTTTATATGTTTCTATTGGCGCTATTATAGGAGCTTCTTTAAGGTATTTAGTATATTCTTATGCTCTAATTCCTATTCTTATCGTGAATATCATCGGTTCTACACTTGCTGGCTTTAGCTATGCTCGTTTTTCTGGATCCTTAGCACCCAATTTATTACTTTTGATAAATATTGGATTCCTTGGCAGTTTAACTACTTTCAGTGCTTTTAGTCTTGAGACTATGAATTCTTTAATTTCAGGTCAGATTTTAAAAGCAACGTTATATGTTCTGATATCAGTTTTTGCATGTTTGCTATGCTGTTATATTGGTTATAAAATTGGTGTTAGCCTATGAAATTTAGATTCATATCATACGGAATAAAATATTATGAAGCTGCGGGTGAAATAGCACCTGAGCATGACTTCCTCTTTAATTTAAGGGATTTAAGTAACCCTTTCTGGATTCCTGAATTAAAGGGAATGCATGGACTTGAAGCTAAAATTCAAGATTTTTTTGCTAAAGATGTCTCTATACAGCTTAGATTAGAAAAAATCTCTGATTTAGTTAATGATTTTATTGAGGATGCTCTTAAAAATAGTTATAGATCTGATGTGGAATCTATAACTTTTGCATTTAGATGTACTGGGGGTAAACATAGATCGGTTTATTTTGCGCAATCAGTATTTGAAAAAATGCAGAAAATGTTCGAAAATAGAGATATTAACCATGAAACTGGGAAGAAGATAGCATTCGAGGTTGAGCATGTAGATTTGCCTCGTTATCTTGAAGTAAAGAGTTAAGAGGAAGAATTTGGGCAATATATTTAGAAAATATAGCTTCCCTGGCTTTAAGCGTTGGCTTATCTATACGGTTATTGGTATCGCTATGCTTGCCTTTGGTCTCGCTCTTATTTTAAAGGCAAGGCCTGTAACTGTAATCTCTAATTTTATTTGGAATATTTTATCTTTTATAGCAGACCATGTCCCACCTACGACTAGTGGAATAATTGCCATCACAGTAGGTGCTTTTTTACTAATATTTGCTCTTTTTAGAGCAAATAAGCAACTTTTCTCGATACTAGCCCCAGATGAAACATCGATGCTTGAAACCATTGATAGGTATAATATGCAAGGAAAGGGCATTAAGATAGTCGCCATCGGTGGCGGAACGGGATTATCTAATATGCTTAAAGGTCTTAAAGATTATAGTAGTAATATAACTGCTGTTGTAACTGTTGCGGATGATGGTGGTTCTAGTGGACGTTTAAGAGAGAGTTTAAATATAGTCCCTCCTGGTGATATGCGTAACTGTATCGCTGCTTTAGCTTATGATGAAGAAGTTATTACTAAGCTGTTCCAGTACCGATTTGATGAAGAAGCTCCAGAGTCATTAAAAAATCATAGTTTTGGAAATTTATTCTTAACAGCCTTAGTCGAGTTAGGTGGTTCGAAGAATATGGCTGATGCTGTCAGTCATGCCTGTACTATTTTAAAAACTAGAGGAAAAGTTCTTCCTGTTAGTAACACACCGATGAAGATCACCGCTAAGTTTGAAGATGGATCAATTGTCCATGGTGAATCAAATATTCCATCAGGAGTTGGTAGGATTATAGAAATTTCATGTGAAGACCCTAAACCGGAGATTCTTCCTGAAGTTTTAGAAGCTATTGCTGATGCAGAACTAATCATTTTGGGTCCAGGAAGTCTTTATACTTCCATTATTCCTAACTTGCTTGTTCCAGGTCTGAGCAAAGCTATTTTAGAATCCTCAGCTAAAAAGGTTTATGTTTGTAATGTTATGACTCAACCTGGTGAAACCACTGGTTATTCTGTATCTGACCATGTTCAAGCTATTTCTGATCACAGTGGTGTTGACAAGAATCTTGTTGACTATGTAGTCGTTAATGAGAAAAGCCCTAATAAAAAACAATTAGCTAAATACGGTGCGGATGAACAATTTCCTGTAGATTTAAACCCTTCAAAGTTAAAGAAAATGGGACTTAAAGTTCTTAGTGCAAATCTTTTAAATAAAGGAAACCTCGTTCGTCATAATCCTAGAAGACTTGCTAAGACTATTATGAAGCTTTTCAGTGATTAATTATTCTCTGCATTTACCTGAGTTGATTTATTTAAATCATATTTAAAGACATTTTCAATATTCTGTAAAACTATTTCTTTAGTCTTTTTCTCCGAGATTTGTTGATTACCATTGAACATTAATTCGGTAAGTGAACTAAACAGAGTGTTTATTGGTGAATAAAACGTATTAGATTGACGTTTGGTGCTCATAAACGAGTGTTTTAAATCATGTTTTATTTCTTTTGTCTCTGGGTCTATACCAACCCAGTCCGCTTCATTGTATAAGCTTTTACCTTTAATAGCTACTGTATTAATTTCTGGCATATAGTTAGGACCAGGTCTTGCCATAAGGTTCGATGCTAGATTAGCTTTATCTAATTTTGGCCCCATGGATCCATCTATTCTCTTTTCTTTTTCATCACGCATGGCTTCAAGCACAGCAAGCTTGTCGCCATCGTTTAATTGCATCAGGTCAGTTATCAATGCTTCTTTGCTCTTATTTGCATTTGCTATGAAATTTTCTAAGCCTATAAAGTTAGCTTTAATTAACTCTTGAGCCAAGTTATTTCCAGTGTATTCTTTAAGGAGTTTTTTCTTTAATTGTGGGATGTCTTTTTTGAGGCTTTTGATAATCCCTATGGCTTTTTTATCTTCTAATAAAAATTCTTCTGGTTTTTTACTTAAGCCTAAAACATCTACACTGTAAGAATCTGTGTTTTTATCGTAGTTGACTATAATTTGAGCTTTAATAGCTCCATCTAAAAGTTTTTGTTTTAGATTCGGCACTTTATTAGTGTGAAGTTTTTTCTTAAGTTCTTTAATGGTACTTCGATCAAATTCTTTCTTTGAGAATGGGTTTAATGATTTGAAAAAATTTTTGGTTCTTTGACCAAAGCTTGGTGCTAAAAGATTAGCAGCAGCTTTAGGTGGAAGCTGAATAATATATTGATCAATATTTTCACCAGTTTCAGGATTGTTTATATGTGAAGTTTGAGTAATTAAAGTCCTCATTAGGTCAATTTCTTCTTTAATAGTGAGTTCTTTTCCTAGAAGATTTTGGATTTTTTGTGGGGCAGAGGCTATGGGAACAGCTGGAGGAGAAAACATCGGAGTTTCTGGATCAAAGTGAGCCATTTGACGAATTTTAGGGTCGTGTGCCTGCTCTTCCATTGTTTGAGCAAGTGTTTTACCATTATTTCTATTGTCTAATTTACTTTGATTATTTGCTGGGCTTGCTTGATCAGCTTGGTTTGAGGCAGCATTTGGCTGCTCCTTTACAGCCTGGGTCTCTCTTTTGTTGCCAAAAAAAGGCAAGCTCGGTAACTTGAAAATCATTGGTAATACAAAATTCTATCACGAATCTGTATTACGTGCTTGGGCTATAGATTCATCTTTAAATAGAGTTGATATTGTGGTCATTAAGTGCCTTGTATTTTAAACTAGATGTGGATATTTTCTAAAAATATTTTAACTACAGGCTGATAACTGCTAAAATTTTCACTTATGGCTATAAAATCAAACAAAATTGCAATTATAGATGGTGATGGCATTGGTCCTGAAATTATGGCTGAAGCTAAAAAGCTAATAGCTTTATTTTTACCTGAATACAGCTTAGTTAATGTTGATTTAGGTGGTAAAGCTATTGATGAATTTGATAATCCTTTTCCAGAAGAAAGCCAAGAGAAATTAAAAGACATAGACGCAGTACTTATGTCTGCAATAGGTGCGCCTAAGTATGATAACTTACCTCGTGACAAGAGACCCGAGACTGGTTTACTTGCTCTAAGAAAGTTTTTAGGAGCTTTTGCAAATATTCGTCCAGCATTTGTTTTTGATGCTTTAGTAGATTTATCGACGCTGAAGCCTGAAGTCGTGAAAGGCGTAGACCTTGTTGTCGTAAGAGAACTTACTGGTGGTATTTATTTCGGTGAGCCTAGTCTTAATGACGGTGAAAGAGCATTAAACACAATGGTTTATACTAAGCCTGAAGTTGAAAGGATAGCTAGAATTGCTTTTGACGCGGCGATGAAGAGAAATAAAAAACTTTGTTCGGTTGATAAATCAAATGTACTTAATGTTTCTCAGCTCTGGAGGGATGTTGTGATCGAAGTAGCTAAAGATTATCCAGAAGTTGAGCTTTCACACATGTATATTGATAATGCTGCTATGCAGCTAATTAGAAACCCTAAGCAATTTGATGTTGTGCTTACTGGAAATTTGTTTGGAGATATACTTTCAGATGAATCTAGTATGCTTACTGGTAGTATTGGTTTATTGCCGAGTGCATCTGTAGGTGGGGAAATTGGTTTATATGAACCAGTTCATGGTTCTGCTCCTGATATTGCAGGGCAGGGCTTAGCAAATCCAATGGCGATGATTTTATCTTTAGCTATGATGTTTAGATTTAGTTTAAATAAAGAAAAAGAAGCAGATATTATTGAAAATGCAGTGAAAGAAGTACTTAATAAAGGTATTTTAACTCCTGACCTTGGTGGTAAAGCTAATACGAAAGAGATTGGTGAAGCCATTTTGGATAGTTGTAGTCAAGCTTTACAGTTGAATAATTAATTTGTCGAAATTCCTTAACAGAGTGATAATATTTCTTAACATTTAGGGTATATTAAGGATATATTATGGCTTACAAAATTTTACTCGTAGATGATGAAGTAAACCTTATCGACCCCATGGCTTATTCTCTTAAGGAGACTGGGTTTGATGTTTGTACAGCCTATAAT
>CALBDR010000341.1 GCA_937927525.1 uncultured Candidatus Melainabacteria bacterium | reverse complement strand
TTGAAGGGATCAATGACAACATTCTCAGAATAGAACAAAAGCTAGATTCTGTTTTGAGAAAATTTTCTGAGTATGATGATGAATTTAATTTAGTTAAAGAACATACAGAAGAAGAAGTAAAATCAAGGCTAGTGGAAGTTGAAAAATTAATCATGCCACTATTAGTTAATCTGTTGAAGACTGCTGACAAAGATTACATCCACTGGCCAAACCGACAAGAGAAAGTTCAATCACAAATAGATAAACTCTTGTCAATCACCAGAGGAGAGTAAAATGACTCAAATAATCAACGAAGCAAAGAAGCTGTATCTTAAAATGCTAAAAGCATATTCTAAGGGTAAAGAGAAGAAAGCTCGTAAGTTAGAACTTAAGCTAACTCAATTGTACGCTATGCGATGATCATAACAAATCAGTATGGACAGGAGTTTATTTTAGTTTACGATAAACTTCCTATAGGTGAATTGATATACAACCTTCGACCTGATAATTGGTATCAAGAACGTCACGAAGGTTGGAATTACATCAAAGAAAAATTAAAAACTGATATCAAAGATAATGGATTGAAGTATCCACTGTGTGCAATGTATGAAGACGGTGTTTACAAATGCACCCATGGTGGTCAAAGATATGTTGCATGTAAAGAAATTGGTATCACAGAAATACCATGCATCATTAGATATAAGTTTTCTGACAAAGACAAAATACCAGATCACCAACAACCACTTGGTGAGACAGATCTTCTAACTCTAAACAGCTATGATGTTGAGAAGATTCATATTACAAACAATGATTTTCATATTCTAGTCAAAGATAGAGTTAAGTGGGATCCCAATGACTATCAGCATAGAACAGATACAGCAGTTTGTTAATGACAGACCAATTCTAATAGTTGGAGCAGCAGTTGATCTAGCTAACCATCCTATTGAGTTTGATGGTGTGATTGTAAGATTGAATACTAGTAGACGTTGGGGTCCTTGTGATATATGGTTCCTCAATACTAGTACCGATCCATTTGAATATCATGCTAGTCAAAATGGAATGGACGAGCGATTCATCATTCGAGGTAATGGTGATCGCGATGGTGCAAACATGAGACGTAACTTTCCACCTGAGTGGGAAGGTCACACATTCTTCTGGGATCCAAAAGACTGGAAAACCATGACAGAAGAGATAGGTGTTGAACGTCCGTTAACTGGAACAATAGCGACTTATTGGTTTAAGAAATATACGAACAGCGAAATCACACTATTGAACTTTGATTTCTTTAACAAATACAAAGTAAATCCTGTTAGAAAAACAAGACTCGCACCAGTACATGATCCGGAGTTGGATAGAAAATATATAATGAGTCTACAAGGTGTTAACTTAGTGAGCACATTCTAATGGCTTATTTAACTTTATTGACAGCGTTGTCAATATCTGGAGTAGCTGCTTGGTACAGTATTGCTGGCCTTGCAGCTATCTTCTCTGCATCTATTCTTCCGATCATTATTATGGGAAGCGTTCTAGAAGTTGGTAAGCTAGTTACTGCTTCTTGGTTGTATCAGAACTGGACTAGAGTTCCTTTTCTTCTAAAAACTTATCTAACTACAGCAGTTGTAGTGTTGATGTTTATTACATCAATGGGTATATTTGGATTCTTATCAAAAGCACATATTGAACAAGGATTACAGAACAATGAGTCTTCCATTAAGGCGGCACAGATTGAAACCCGCATTCAGAGAGAGAATCGGGAAATCGAACGGAATGAAGCTATTCTGGCCCAGCTGGATCAAGCGTTACAACGATATATCGAGCTTGGGGCAGTTACTAAGGGACTTGAGGCAAGAGAGAGTCAGACTGAGGAACGTGAGAAGGTTCAAGAGTCAATCAATCAAGCATCGGAAAATATCGTCGAACTTCAAGACGAGTTGGCACAAATCGAGCTTCAAGTGTCAGCTTTTAAAGCGGAAGTCGGTCCTCTTGCGTATGTTGCTGAACTCTTATACGGAGAAGACTCAGACGAAGTAATTGAAGATGCAGTACGTGCAGTTATCTTAATCATAGTATTTGTATTCGATCCATTAGCAGTCTTGTTGGTCATCGCTGCTAATATGTCCCTGAAAGACCAACGTGAAAAGATTGTAACTAAAAAAGTTGCAGTAGTCACAGAAGACGTTTGGGAAGAAGAGGAAAAGCAGATAGATGATCAAACCGAGACCGATGAGATTGCCACATCAGATCAAGTGGGTGACGGAGGAACAGATGCTCCAGGAGAGGATCGACAAGATCCGGAGCGATTGGAAGATAAAGAAGAAAATGATCCTGGCGAAGATTGGATCTTCAACGAACTAGAAAGAGTTGAAAAAGAGTTAGATGTTCTGTATAATAAGAGCATTGTTAAGAATTCAAAAGAGTATAAAACAATGAGGAGGCTCGAACAGCATCGAGCTAAATTGAAGAAACAACTGAGAGGTTAATTATGTCTGTGAAATTAGTTTATGAGCGTCCTGATATTCATGATGAGTTCAGCGCTGTGAAAAGTATTACTATGGAGCTTGATGATGAGCGTACATTGGACGAGATGCAAGAGGCATTTGATCAGTTTTTAAAAGCGATGAGTTACAATGTTCCTGATCGAGAGGAAGATGCACCATTAACTTTTGGTGATAGTGACAGTATTGATTTGTATGATCTTACTGGTGTAGCAGATTCGTACTATGATGTCAATCCGGATCTTACTGGAACAATGGCTCAAGACTCTTATGTCGATAACCCGTTTAGTGATTATAATATTACTATGGATGGTGATATCGATGTAGATACAGGAACTATTACATTGGATCTATCAGATCGTTATGGTGCAACAACAAGCAAATTGAAGGTTGATTAATGAGTGATTTTTTTCGTAACATCGTCAAGGAGTTGAACGATGAGAATACCAGCATTGCAGAAGATGGACTCTCGAGTTCAGAATTCTCAGGAACCCTGGATACTGGTAGCTATATTCTTAACGCTGCTTTATCTGGTAGTATATACGGTGGAGTACCCAATAACAAGATTACAGCATTTGCTGGTGAGTCTGCCACCGGAAAGACATTCTTTGTTATGGGAGTCGTTAAACGGTTTCTCGATGACCATCCTAACGCCGCTGTGTTTTACTTTGATACAGAGGCTGCAGTAACAAAGGATATGATGAAGCAGCGTGGTATTGATACATCACGTGTAATCATCTCAGAGCCAGATACAATCCAGAAGTTCCGTCACACAGCTTTACAGATCCTTGACAACTATGAGAAGGCTGATAAAGATCGTCCTCCTATGATGATGGTTCTAGATTCTCTCGGTCAGCTGTCTACTACAAAAGAAGTAGAAGATACGTTTGATGGTAAAGAGACTCGTGACATGACGAAGGCTCAGGTACTGAAGGCAACATTCCGTGTCTTGAACCTTAAGCTAGCCAAGGCTGGTGTACCAATGCTTATTACTAACCACGTCTATGAAGTTGTTGGATCATACATCCCAACTAAAGAGATGGCTGGTGGTTCTGGTCTTAAGTACACAGCAAGTTCAATCTGTTTCTTGGGTAAGAAGAAAGAGAAAGATGGTACTGAAGTGATTGGTAACATCATTAAGGTCACAATGGCCAAGTCTCGCTTCACCAAAGAGAACAAGAAAGTTGAAGTATTGTTGACATACGACAAAGGTCTTGATCGTTACTATGGTCTGTTGGACTTGGCTGAGAAGTATCAGATCTTTAAGAAAGTTGCAACACGATATGAGCTACCAGATGGTAGTAAAGTATTCGGTAAAGCGATTATGAAAGAGCCTGAGAAGTACTTTACAGATGATATAATGCATCAGTTAGATCTTGCTGCTCGTACTGAGTTTACTTATGGTCAACCTGACACCGAAGAGGTAGAAGAAGATGACACTTCCGAAGTATGAGGTTCTAGAACAACCTGATGAAAAGAACACAGCTCACGTAATGATCTGTGATGGAAAGTATGAAGCATTTGTTTACAAGTACGGTGTCGTTAAGATGGAAGAGATCTCAGAAGATGACGGAGCAGCGTTGTCTTTTGAGTACGAATTGATAGAAGCTCCTGAAGACTATCAGATTGAAAATGAAGATGCCGAGAAGGTTGAGTTCGAAACTCTGATCGGTGATATATTAGTTGACATAGTGACAAAGGCAGCAAACGAAGAAGATGGCCATCGACTCGACGATTCTATCAAACCTGACTCTCAATGAAGAGTATGCAAGGAAAGTCCTCCCATTTCTCAAGGAGGACTACTTCCAAGGTGTTACAGAACGGATTGTATTCAAACACATAGAACAATACTTTGAAAAGTACAAAGCAATCCCAGACAAAGATATTCTCTATCATGAAGTAGAAAATGATGACAGTCTCAGTGAGTCTGATTACAATGCAGCTGTTGGAGCTATCAACAGTCTTGTGGATGACTATGGTGATGAGCCAGTAAACTTTGATTGG
>CALBDR010000340.1 GCA_937927525.1 uncultured Candidatus Melainabacteria bacterium | reverse complement strand
CTCTTCTCATGTTCAGGTAGTATAGCTTTGTTCGTAGTATCTATGAATAAAATGTATGGTTCACCTATTTCAACCCTATTAGTAAGAATTTTCTTCCATAAAGTAAAAGCGTCTATAGTCTTAACTACTTTTTTAGTGTGAGGGCAAATTAAATCCCATGGCTGTTTATTCTTTACAGCTTCCATGAACTTATCTGTTATGTTTACTCCATGGTGAAGATTTAAACATTTTCTATTGTCATCTCCGCCTGTAGGTTTTCTTATATTTATAAATTCTTCGCAATCAGGATGGCTGATATCTAAGTATGTTGCAGCACTGGCCCTCCTAACGCCACCCTGCGTGATGGCAAGTGTGTTTGAATCTAAGACTTTCATAAAAGGTATAGTCCCAGATGACTTCATAGTCTTTTTAATTTTAGCCCCTTGACCTCTTACGTCCCCCATGTAAACTCCAAGACCCCCGCCCCCAGAACCTAAAAAAGCACACTCTTCTACAGTTTTGTAAATGTCTTTAATACTATCACCCATGTACTGGAGAAAACACGAGATCAAAGCACCTCTATCTGTACTTATATTTGTAAGGATAGGGGTAGCTGGCATGAACCATAAGTTACTAATTATATCGTATAAATTCTGTGCAAGTTCCTGATTGTTCTCTGACAGTCCTGCTGCTACTCTAGCAAAAAACTTCTGTGGAGTTTCTACAATATTGCCTTCATTATCTTTAAGAAAATATCTGTCCGTTAATACTTGTAGACCGAAGAAAGTTAATAACTTATCTCTAGACGAATCTAAAATTATGTTTCTTTGGGTTTCTTTAGTTAATTCACTTGCTGTGTAATTAGGACTATCCCAACTATTTTTATCATTTACTTTGTCATAAACTTCCTGTAATAGCAAGTTTCTTGCAAGGTCTAAGTCCCCTTTGTCTAATGCGTCTATTATTGTCATAATTTTATTCCCAATCTCCCTTTATAACACCTTTAGAGTAATCTGTTGCTCTTGTCTCAAAGAAATTAGCATGTTCTTTGCCCGACATCATAGCATCCATCCAAGGTAAAGGATTTTCTTTTATTTTATAAATATGCTTAAGCCCTAAAGCTTTTAACCTATAATTTGCCATGTATCTTATATAATCTTTAACTTGTTCTGGTTTTAGTCCAGATACAGCTCCCATCTCAAAGCATTTATCGATAAATAAATCCTCAGCTTTAACAATATCCTCGCACGCTGTATAGATTTCTGATTTAAGTTCTTTATCTAGTAACTTGTATTCTTTTGTTAGAGTTCTAAATAGAGAACATATCCCTTCCGAATGACACACCCCCTCATCCAAAACACTCCAAGACACTATCTGCCCCACGCCCTTCATCAAATTTCGTCTAGGGAAATTCATTAAAATGCAGAATGAGGCAAATAAGCTTACTCCTTCTATAAAACCTCCAAAAACTGCTAAATTCTTAGCTAATTGCCTAGGTGTAGGGTTTGCCCCTAATTTGTGTAGATGAAACAAATCAAACTTATTTCTCATTTCTTCGTACTCTTTAAAAGCTGAATATTCTTCATCAGGCAGCCCTAAGGTGTCGTTTAAATGAGCATAAGAGAAAGTGTGTATAACTTCTTGGCTCGCAAAAGCAGTTAACATCATAGTTACTTCAGGCTTAGGAAAGTGAGGAATTAAAGAAGTGTTATAGTTATCCATGACTTCAGCATCCGAAGTTGTAAAAAACCTTAAAATATTAATTATTAAATTCTTTTCTTCGGGCGTTAATTTGTTATTATAATCGTTTACATCGTCCCCCATAGGCACTTCTTCTGGAAGCCAAAATGCTTGATATTGAGATTTCATGAAATTGAAAAATTCAGGGTATTCAAAGGGTTTGTACGTGGTTCTAGGGTCAAGTAACATTAGCTCTCTCTTTTAATTATTGTGGGTTCTAAAATTGTAACTTTTTAGATTATTTTTTGTCAACGTATTCCTGATAAAATTCTATGGTTTTAGGAAATATTTTTTTCACCATTTCCATTTGAGCGTCTGCGAAAACTCTTATCTCATACTGAGCGTCCTCTTTGGCTCTAAGGTCATAAAAATGTAAAAAATTTCTTAGGTTTACTGTATATATAAACTCAGTCATCATACCGCAGGGCAATACACCTCTAGCTATTTCGTTAGCTACTCCAGCATTTACACTTCTGTTATAAGAGTCTAGTGCCAAAAGCCATGTATTCTTCATAGATTCTATTAATGAATCATCCTCTACTGCTTCGTCCATATTAGAACATTGTTTGTTTACTTTATGTTGAGTTCTTAATTTCTCAGGAATATACATTTCTAAGTTTTGTTTTGTGTATCTCCTTGAAACTTGGTTGTAAGAGGCTGTTCTATGCCTCATCCATTGATGAGAAATATATAAAGGACACTTTACCCTAAATTTTAATGCTGTTTGCTCTAAAGGACTCATGTGCTTATGCTCTATAAGAAACTTTAATAGCTTTTCTTCTTTAGCTGTCATCTCTTCTGCTTGGTTATAATAGGAGACCTTTGCTGCGTTCGTTATGGCTAAATCATCCCCCATGTAATCTAATAAATGCACATACCCTACAGGAGCTAAGTCTTTTTGATCTAGTATTTTACTCATCTTCTATCCTTTCGTCTTCAGTTTCCCAAACTA
>CALBDR010000339.1 GCA_937927525.1 uncultured Candidatus Melainabacteria bacterium | reverse complement strand
ACCATTAGGTGGTTGATAATTAGGATCTAAAGTATTGTTTGGATTAGGCGTTTCCATTCTAAAATTAGTGCTGCCTATAATAAATTTCTCAGCTACCCTTAATTGTATTGTTGTATTGTTTGGTTATGATTTGGTTAAGAATTAGAGAAAATCCTTAAGAATCACTCAGGTTTTTTAATTCTTCAGCATAAAGAGTGATTTCTTCGTTAAGAAGTCTTAATTCTTCTTTAACTTCAGCTACTTTTTCAGGTGGTGCCTTTTCGGTGAAATTAGGTGATTTCAATCTTCCTTCAAGCCCAGATTTAACTTTTTCTACTTTTTCTATCTTTTTAGTAAGACTTTCTTTAAGTTTATCGATATCAACTAAGCCTTTTAGCGGGATATGAACTTTAGTTTTATCGATGATAAAGCTGCTAATAGGCTTTTCTGGACTATCAGAGCTTATTTTTATCGAGTTGATTTTAGCTAGACCCTTAATATAATCTTCTATTAAGCTCATTTTAGATTTAGTTTCTGAACTTTCATCTTCGATAATAATATTTAAATTTTCAGTCCAAGCGATATTCAGACTTTGTCTAGCATTTCTAATCTTCGCGATAAAATCTGTAGCGAAATTCATGATTTCATTTTCGTTAGTTTCTTTAAAGCTTAGTTCTTGAGCTTTCGGGTAAGCAGTGAAAGCTATAGCTTGATATTCCTGTTCGCCATAAGCATCTGTGAAAATACTGGCTGCTTCCAGCTCTGAGAAATCAACATAGTCTATGATAGTTTGCCAGATTTCTTCAGTAATAAAAGGAATGAATGGCTGTAAGCCTCTTAGACAAGAATTCAAAATGTAGAATAGGATTTGGTTTTTCTCTTCTGTATTATCCTGAATTTTACTAAGTTCTATATACCAGTCACAGAAATCATTCCAGGCAAAGCTATAAATCAAGTCTTGGGCTTTGCTAATATCATAGTTAGCAAAAGCTGTTTCCACTTCTTCTAATACGGTATTAATTTTATTTAAGATCCATTTGTCGGCTATTGTTAGTTTAGCCTGATCAAGACTACTGATAGCTTTAGCTTTGAATTTATTGTTAGCCTTAAAAGAAGGATCCTCTACTAGATTCATGAATAAGAATTTAGAAGCGTTGTAGAGTTTATTATTGAATCTTTTGTATTTTTCAAATACATCACTCTCCCAGACTTTCTTTTTTGGATCTTCTTTAGATTTATTAGATTTTCCAGGGAATTTAACGTCTTGAGTACCGTAGATACCAACTTGTGCGTACCACATACGTGAAGCATCAGCACCATATTTTGCAACTAAATCTAGAGGATCGATTGCATTACCTTTAGATTTACTCATTCTCTTACCATCTGGTGTTTGAACTACTGGGTGAATTAAAACTTTTTCAAAGGCTTTCTCATTCCTAAAATAATCACTAGAGAATATCATTCTCGAAACCCAGAGGTTAATAATTTCTCTTGCTGTAGCAAGAATAGTAGTTGGGTAGTACTTTTTAAGAACAGTTTTATCATCAGTCATAGCTGTATAAGGCCATAATGCACTACTGAACCAGGTATCTAGAACATCTGTTTCTCCCTCAAGTGGGATTTGATGTCCCCACCAAATCTGACGGCTAATACACCAGTCTTGAATATTTTCTAGCCAAGCTTTAAAGGTTTCGGTGTATCTTTCAGGGATAAAGCTGGTTTTTTCTTTTTCTGAGTATTTATCTTTATATGGGTTATCTTCTTTCGGTGAAACTCTAGCTAGAGCACGGTTCGCAAGATCTTTCATTGCTAAATACCATTGGTCGCTTAAAGCTGGTTCTATTTCTGTGCCACAGCGGTCATGAAGATTTTCAGTACTTTCGTATTCTTTTATTTCCTTTAACTGACCAAGTGTTTCTAATTCTTCTACTACATTTTTACGAGCATCATATCTCTCTAAGCCTTGGAATTGACTAGGGATTAGTTTAGAGAGTTTATTAGAGTTTTCACCTAGATAATCTAGGTTAAGCTCAGGATCACTATTTTCACTTAGTAAACAAGCATGCTTATCGAAAGTGTTTTCTTCTTTTAAATTATGTCTTTTGCCGATTTCATTATCATTGAAATCATGTGCTGGAGTCACTTTTAAAGCTCCAGTTCCGAAATCTAGTTTTACATGCTCGTCTAAAACTACAGGGATTTCTTTATTAGTGAAAGGAATTTTTGCTTTAATTTTTTCAGGATTTGTTTTTAATTCATTTATTAAAGCAGTGTATCTCTCATCATTAGGGTTAATAGCAACAGCTGTATCACCAAACATAGTTTCTGGTCTAGTAGTGGCTACAGTAAGTGCTTTCAAGCCAGCAATCTCTTCAGTTAACAAGTAATCTATTTCAAATAGCTGCTTTTTTTTAGAATTCTCATCTATTTCTAAATCTGATAGTGAAGTTTGGCACTTAGGGCACCAATTGCTTAGGCGTTTACCTTTATATATAAGCCCATTCTCATGATACTTTTTAAATGCATCAAGCACTGCTTCTTGGTACTCAGAATCCATAGTGTAGCGAGTCCTATCATAGTCAGGGCTGAAACCTAAACGTTTCATTTGTTCAATTATTTTATTACCTGAAATTTCTTTCCAAGCCTGAACTCTCTCTATAAACTTTTCTCTACCTAAATCTTCTTTTTTAATATGCTCTTCTTTTTTTAGTTGCTTTTCAACTACGATTTGAGTTCCTATACCAGCATGATCTGAACCTATTTGCCAGTGGACATCTTTACCTAACATTCGGTGATATCTAATTAGAACATCTTGTATAGTACCACTGAGCGCATGCCCCATATGAAGATCACCTGTTACATTAGGTGGTGGTAAAGCGACGCTAAAAGTTTCACGACCATTAGTTAGGTCTTTGTTCACTGAGAATAAATTTTTATCCATCCACTGTTTTAACCACTTCTCTTCAACTTCAGAAAATTCGTAACTAGCTTTAAAAGGGATAGTCATGCTCATCAGCTAATAATTATAATGAATATTCAATTTTTATGAAAAATTTTTAAATTTATTGTCAAAATATTTCCTTGTCAACTATATATATAAGCAATACTTGTCGGAAGAAAAGGCTTAAAATTAACGGAACTAAAATTGCAGCAAGAGGTTCTCAATTGTTTAAGCACTTA
>CALBDR010000338.1 GCA_937927525.1 uncultured Candidatus Melainabacteria bacterium | reverse complement strand
TATCAGCGATTTCAGCAAGTAAGTCATATCTAACATCAGACAAATTATCAACTTCTCCTTCTTCAAAATCAGAAGAATTAGCTTTTATCATTTCTCCAGTATGAAGTTGTTCATAGCTAAGTGATTCAGTTTGAGCACCTCTCTCTATAATATATTTGAGCGTTTTAACCTGTAACTCTTTATCTATAGCAGATACAGCTTTCTGAATCAATTCCTGTGATTCGAAATCCACTTTATAGATAGCTTTATGATTTATCCTATTCCAAAGCTCCAAGAACTCTTTTTTCTTAAAGTTCTTCTTATTTATTGTATTCGTATCACTTTTTCTACCATCATCGACATCAGGTACTTTACTTGAATCTAAAACATTATTTATTAAATCTATAACGACATCTTTATATTCATATAATTCACCAAAATCAGCAAGTGACTTACTTTCAATATCCTCTTTTAACTTATCAGTAGCGATATCATCTGGATCTATATAATCATTTTTCACCAAATATCTTTCTATCTGCTTTGCAATTTTGTCATCGATAGCAACATCAATCCCTGAAATATTGACAATTTTATTTAAGAAATAATCCTTATTTAATGGTCTTTGTCTTTTAGCCACGATCTCTTTATAATCACTCTGCAAACTACTTACAAACTCTTGATAAGGACCAGATGAAACCACTGTAAGTTCATTTATTTGATGAACAGTATTTGGATCATCTTGCCTAAATCCATCATGGTTTACGCAAATACGCAAACCTCTCCCCACTTCTTGTCTTCGATTAATATCATTAGAACTCTGCTTTAGTGTACAAATAACAAATACATTAGGATTATCCCATCCCTCTCTTAGCGCAGAATGTGAAAAAATAAACCTAGTTGGCTCGTCTAGGGACAGAAGCGTCTCTTTTTCTTTCATGATTAAATCGTAATCACTGGGACTTGCATCACCATTCTTAATAGTAGGATTAACTAGACGTTTATTTTTATCTATTGAGAAATAACCTTTATGAGTCTCTCCTACAGGAATTTTCTTTAAATACTGAGTATAAGCTAAATCTTCCTCGTTCAAATATTCCTTAACTAATTCTAGGTACTCTTCTTCAAATATTTGTGCATAGTCTCCATTCAGCTTCTCTGAATTTTCATCGTAAAGCCTATACTTTGCGACTTCATCGATAAAAAATAAACTAAGCACCTTAATCCCGCGATTAAAAAGTCTTGCTTCTTTCTCTAAGTGTGCTTTAATAGCCTCTCTGATTTGTATTCTTCTTAATGTTTCTTCATTAGTATCCCCAGTAACAGCACCAAGTTCAAGCTCTACACCATTTTTGAAGAAAAGCTTTCCTAGATTAACATCTATCTCTGTAATTACAAAACCATTGTATTGAGCAAGTTTTCCTGAAAGTTCAAATAGGTTATCTCCCTTAGAAAAACTCCTCCTAACTCTTTTTATAGCACCTGATTTTTGTTTAATTTCTATCTCTAACATTGCTTTAGGAGCTGATTCTGAAAGAATAAAATTTTCCAAATATAAATATGAATCAGTAGCAGTTAATCCCTGTATACTAAGTCCAGTTACTTTGATTTTTTTAACGAGCTTTTGGTTATAAGCATCAAGAGCATCTAAACGGTAGATAAGATTGTGTTGTTTCTTATGAGTAGCTGAATAGCGAAGAATCATTAGAGGATTGAATTCTTTTAGTGCCTCAAATGTTTTACTAGATTTTTTCACATCACCTTCAACCTTCTGCGGTTCATCTATAATCAATATCGGGTTATTAGCTTTAATTACATCAATTGGTCTTCTAGAGCCAAAATCATCGAGTTCACTAAAAATTTTGCGAGCTGCTTTATTTGTGGTCTTAGAGCCTTCTTTTGGTTTTTTAAGCGAACTGTTAAAAGCCTGAGTATTAATAATCATGACATTAATACCTGCACTTGAAGAGAAATTATCCAATTCATTTAAATTATCAGAATCATAAATAAAGTAACGAATTTTTTTATGGTAGCTTTGGTGAAAATGTTCAGCAGTGATTTTAAAAGATTGATTAACTCCTTCCCTAATGGCAATGCTAGGAACTACGATTATAAATTTAGACCAGCCATAGTTTTTATTAAGCTCGAAAATTGTTTTAATATAACAATAGGTC
>CALBDR010000337.1 GCA_937927525.1 uncultured Candidatus Melainabacteria bacterium | reverse complement strand
GTATAGTAAGATTCCATGGAATCGAAAAGCGCTCTTGCTGAAATATAAGATAAAACAGCAGCTGAGTTAAAAGCTAAATCTTTAGAAGATTTAGAAAAATCTGAGCGCAGATCTATAAAATCCTGATGGTGCATATTAATTCTCGGTGCAGCTATATATAAATTAACTCCTTCAAAATCAGGATGGGATTTAGAGTAAGGAGTATAGGTATGACTCTCAGAGATAAGAGTTATTTTTTTCTGTGTTTTGTTAATAGAGTTTAGGTATGAACTAATATCAAAAAGATCAAATTCAGGACCTAAAACTATTAATAAATTAAAATCCAAATCATTTAAGAGCTTACTATCTCTAAAATCTCCATTAGATAAATTCACACTATTTATAGAGATTTGTTTATTAAGATGCTCAACCCTTCTTAATTTTGAAATGATTTGTGAAAGAATATTTTTAACATAAAGACTGTCATTATGAATAATTAAAACCTTCTTCTCCTTCAGTTCATCTAACTTTAATCTTAAAAGCTCATAAATGCTATCTGAGTAATTAAAATCCATAGGAATAGTTCTAAATAAAAGCCCTCTATTATTTTCCTGGTGAGTGAAACCAGGGTGAACTGCTGTAGGACTTATCTGTACAATATTATGCTCTTGGTAAATTCCTGAAGTAGCGATACTAGCTTCAGAACCTAAATGACCAATAACTGCCTTAACTCCTAATTTTATGAAATCTTGGGCACAGTCTATAGCCTTTAAAGCATCTTTAATATTAGCTTCATCATCACAAACATGGACCTCAATTTCACGTCCCTGAATACCACCTCCCTTATTAACTGAATCTGCAACCACCTTGACTGCAGCAACTACTGCCTTACCACTTTTAGCGTATTGATTTTTTAAAGGCACACCAACTCCTATACGAATTGGCTCTTCAGCTAATCTCTCAAGTAAAAGTTCGTTACTATTAGGGTTTATCATCGCTAATGAATCTATAATCCCATGAACTTCCTCAGAGTTCAGAACCTTTATTAATTTTCTAATAGGCTTATATTTTTCTTTTTTCCTTAAAACAGAAATCTTATAGTAAAGTTTTATTTTTTTTACCAGAGGATAATTACCGAAGTCAAAATTAGATTTAATCGGAGCAATATCATTTATATAAACTATTTTTTGTTTAACCCTATCTTCATGTAAGCTAGCTCTAATCAAAGCTAATCCACCAGAATTGTCGCTTAAATACTTACTTAAAGTATTCATATCATCAAAGATTTCAAGCTTAGATAAATCATCAGAACTTTGATAATTATGAATAGAATTATCAGAATTAGTAATTAATAACAAAGCATCCTTTGCAATTAGTTTCTCTCTCAATAATTCCTTACCATCTAATTTATTAAAATCCTCATCAGTAACATATAAATCTACAATCCCAGATTTCAAAGCCTTTCTAGCCTGGCTAGAATTAAGATCTATATAATTAAATTTATAGCCATGGTCTTTAAAAATATCATGAGCAAAAAGCTTTTCGAGAAAAGGGTTAACTTGAATCGAACTTGCAACGTTGACCTCTGTAATTTCCTTCACCTCGCCGCAAGAACTTAACAGTAAAGCAAAAGAGCAAACAACAAAACATAAAGTAAAAGCTCTTTTCATGAAAATTCTAGACAAATACAACAACACCAGCATCTATAATTCTAGCACCGTATAATATTAACTATGCTGAAAAATGATGAAATATTAGAACGTGTTAGCGTCGGTGAGGACCTAGACAATAGCGCTATCAAGAGACCTAAATTTTTAAACCCAGAAAAAGAAAGAACTTATATCAAACAAAGACTGGTAGCTTCATTTAGGCTATTTGCTCATTATGGCTTTGACGCAGGAGTCGCTGGTCATATAAGTGTACGAGATCCAGAGTTCAAAGATAGTTTCTGGGTTAACCCAATGTCAGTTCATTTTTCTCAAATCAAAATCTCTGACTTAGTAAGAGTAAACCATGATGGAGATATAGTCGAAGGAAATAAAGTTATTAACAAAGCTGCATTTGCTATTCACTCCAGAATTCACGCTCTTAGACCAGATGTCAATGCAGCTGCTCATGCACATTCTGAGCATGGAAGAACTTGGTCAAGCTTAGGTAGGTTACTAGATCCTATTAGCCAAGATTCTTGTACTTTCTATAAAAATCAAGTCATCTATGAAAAATACTTAGGGATAGTTGAAGACTGTTCTGAAGGAGATGAAATCGCAAATCTACTAGGAGAAAATGAAACCGTAATTTTACAGAATCATGGTTTACTAACTACTGGTAAATTCGTAGAAGCAGCAGCCTGGCTTTTTATTCTTATGGATAGCTGCTGCAAATCTCAGTTAATGGCTGAAGCTATAGCTAAACCTATTATAATTCCTCACGACTCAGCTCTAAAAGCTAGGAATTACATAGTAAACGATGTGGTTCACTTTGCAAATTTTCAGCCTCTCTATCAAATGATTACGGAAAAAGAACCTGATATGTTTGAATAGCAAATAAAGATAAGCTAAAATCAGGGCTATGCGCCTACTTCACACTATGCTTAGAGTTAAGGATTTGGAAAAATCTAAAGCTTTCTATACTGAGATCTTAGGAATGAAAGTTCTTAGAGAAAAAGAATACCCAAGTGGAGAATTCACTTTGTGTTTTTTAGGATATGGAGATGAAAGTGAAAACACTGTACTAGAGCTTACTTATAACTGGGGTGAACACGAATACGAACTAGGAAATGCTTATGGGCACATCGCCATCGAAGTAGAAGATGTCTATAAAGCATGTGATGCTATTCGTGAAAAAGGTTGTGAAATAACAAGAGAAGCAGGTCCCATGAAACATGGAACCACTATATTAGCCTTTGTAAAAGACCCAGACGGTTACTCCATAGAACTCTTAGGTTCCAAGAAGCTAGCAACAGCTTCATAGACAACGATTAGTTGCATCCACACACTTACTGCTGCGCCCCAAGCAAGCTCGGGTCCCTAAGCTCGCAGCAAATATGTGAATGCAACTAATTGTTATCTATGTATCTAGTTTTGTAATAAATGAAATAGTAAGCTGCGAATATAAATGTAGTTATGTGTGAAAGCATACAGAATTTACAAATAAGTTCAAGCTTAAAATACATTACATAAATAAAAACAACAGCGAAAACTACACAGGTAATTAAAAGAAGCTCAAAATTCTGCTCAAGCTTTTTATTACTTGGATCAGTAAAACATAACCTAATAAATAAAAACGTCAAAATTGTAAATGCAAATAAGCCATAAACTGGTGTAGGAATACCTAATATCATGGCAAATTTAGATAACATAACTGCATCACAGTCTGTAGTACAAGCTAAACCATTAATATCTGCTAATATATCTCGAAAATAATAAAAATTTACATACTTATAGCTTAAAACCGCGCTATTAATGATCAAGACTCCTAATAGCATAAAGGGAATCAACGGCATTTTTTTATTTTCTTGAGAGTTTGACATAATGTTGTAAAATCATAGCTAATGAGACTCACATTAGCCCTTCTAGTACTAATCATCGCGCAATCTTGTTCATCAATCAAGAGCAGCACTAAAGAAAGCACTAAAGCCCCTGCTAAATCAGGGGAACAAGCTGCAAAAATTATTGAAAGTAAATTCAAAGAAGGTGATAAATTAAAGAATTATTTAAACGGAGTTAAAGTCCAAACCTTAGAAGGTGATAAGAAAAAACTTAATCAATTTTTAGAAAAAGACAAAACTAATATTTTAATTGCAGTAAAACCACATTGTATTTTCTGTGAAACTTTTTTAGCAAGTTTAGTTAGCAATACAAAAAATAAAGAAATCCTCAAAACTGGCAAAAAATTAACTAATGATATACCTGATCCAGTAGATATAAACTCAAACATCATATTCTTCACTGACGCTCACCATTCAAGTTTAGAAGAATTCAAAGCAGAAGCTAACGACTTTAAAGACTTCAAAGCTACTTGGGTTTATGACTATGATAATAAATTAAGCAAAGACTTTGCGGTAACGGCTTTCCCTAGATTTTTAGTCCTAGATTCTAGTTTGAAACTAACAGTAGACAAAAGAGGTCTAGTAGCACCAGAAAATCCAGAGGAATTAAGAGGTTTAGAAGTGCCAGTAGTTTTAAGAAAGATCTGCGAAACTACAGTTGCTTGGCTTGCAGATAAATAAATTTTACAAGGAGAAATTATGATAAAAACAATAGCTGACCTACGAGACGATTTATTAAAATCAAGAAAAGTAATAGTAAGAGTAGACTTTAATGTTCCTCAGGATAAAAGCCTTAAAATAACTGATGATTCAAGAATCCAGGCTGCACTTCCTACTATTAACTACCTAAAAGAAAAAGGTGCAAAAATCATTTTAGTAACTCATTTAGGCAGACCCAAGTCCGGTCCAGAAGATAAATTTAGATTAGACCCGGTTGCTGAGCACCTTAGTAAATTAATCGGACAACCTGTTCTTAAATTAAATGATTCTATCGGTGCTACAGTAGAAGCTAAAGTAAATTCCCTTCAAGATGGACAAGTAGCTCTTCTAGAGAACATACGTTTCTATAAAGAGGAAACTGATAATGACCAAGACTTCTGCAAGAAACTTGCTAGCTTGGCTGACCTTTACGTAAATGACGCTTTCGGTACAGCTCATAGAGCACATGCAAGTACTGCTGGAATTGCTAGTTACTTAAACCCATCTGTAGCTGGTTTCTTAATCGAAAAAGAAGTTAAAATGCTTGGAAGTAAGTTAGAAAACCCAGAAAGACCTTTCACTGCAATCATCGGTGGCTCTAAAGTAAGTTCTAAAATTGAAGTATTAACTTCACTAGTAAAAAAAGTAGATACTTTAATCATCGGTGGTGGAATGGCATATACTTTCCTGAAAGCAAAAGGAGCTAACATCGGACAAAGCATCTGTGAAGATGCGCAGTTAGACATAGCTCGCCACATTATGAACTTAGCTGATGAAAACAATACTGCACTCTTGCTTCCAGAAGATGTAGTAGCAACTCCATCTATAGATGGTGATGGTGAAGAAGTAAATGTTTTCGACAAATATTCTCCAGAAGATAAATTTGAGATTCAGGTTATGCCTGCAAATGATATTCCTAACGGATGGCAAGGAATGGATATAGGTCCTAATACTAGACAAAAATTTGCAAATCTTGTAAGCCAGTCTAAAACTATCTTATGGAATGGACCTGTAGGTGTATTTGAATACACTATGCTTGAGGAAGGAACCAAAGCTATAGCTATTGCTCTTAAACAGCTAACTGAAAAAGGTGGAGCTACTATAATCGGTGGTGGTGATTCAGTTGCAGCTATTGAGAAATTTGGTTTCGAGAAATCTCAGTTTACTCATGTAAGTACTGGTGGTGGAGCTTCTTTAGAATTCTTAGAAGGTAAAATACTTCCAGGAATTGACTGTTTAGATAAGAAAGAAGACGAAGGTGATATTGTTGAAATTAAACCCACAAAATCTTTTAAGGAAGAATTAGAAAGCTTAAAGTAAGTTTTCAAAACCTGAGATGTTAAGAGTAGCTTCGCTAATTGCAGGGCTGACTCTAGTCAGCAAATTACTTGGTTTAATGCGCGATCTTGTGATCGCGCATTATTTTGGAACATCAACTTATTCAGATGCATTTAATTTAGCGTATTTATTTACAGGAAATATATTTATTATTTTTGCCTGTGTTGGAGGACCTATCTATAGCGCTGTTGTTGCTTCACTCCCGAAAATCGAAAGAAAATTACAAGGTAATTTTCTAAAAAAGATACTAGTTTCTACTAGTTTAATTTTCATAGTAGTTGCAGCTTTAATTTACTTAACTAAAAACTTCATTTTAAAAGCCTTTATAGATCAGAGCTTAAAACCTGAATACTTTGATTTAACTTTAAGAAATATAGATGTACTTTTAGCACTGATTTTAATTACAGCTCCTAATGCAATACTAGCTGCAGTTTTAAACATCTACAAAAAATATTTTGCTTCGAGTTTATCACCTGCTATCACAAACATTGCTTTAATCATTTCAGTAATGACTTTCAATACTGGTTTTGGTGGGCTTTCTCTTGCACTAGGTTCTAGTGTCGGGGGAATTTTCGCGACTATGCTTTTCTTCCCTAGCTTTTTAAGGATCATTAATAGAAAAAATCTGAATAATACCTCTTCTATAGAGAGTAATCTCGAAAAACCTAGCTCTGAAAAATTAAAGATAGAAATAAAATCATATAATCATATTCTGATTCCTGCACTTATGAGTACTGGATTTGCCCAGTTAATGGTTTTTGTCGATAGTTTTTTCTGTCGTGGTCTAGAAGAAGGATCATGGACAGCAGTCACTCTAGCTAACCGTCTTATTCAAATGCCTCTAGGCATCTTAATCACATCAATCGTGGTACCACTATTTCCTAAAATCTCACTCTTAGTAAAACAAGCTAATTTTAAAGAAATAAATTCTCGAATATTTAGACTGGGGAGAAACCTTTTATTCATCTGTATTCCAGGTGTTTTGATAGGGCTTATCTTTCATGAAGATTTAATTCGTTTAGTCTTTGAAAGAGGTGCATTTGATGCAAGATCCACAGAAATGGTTTCCTCTCTTTTCTTCTATCTATGTTTAGGAATTATTCCTTATCTCTTTAAAGAACTTCTGGTTAGAACTTTCTATAGTTTCGGTGATAGTAGAACTCCATTTATGATAATGGGTTTAGCGATAATAATAAAAGCTAGTTTAAACTACTTTCTCGTTCCCATTTATGGTTTAAATGCTTTGGCTATGACTATGGTTTGTATGAATATAGTTAGTTTTTTGATTTTACTTAGTTTATTTTTAAGAAAATCTATTAAACAGTAAAATCTACTTACGGCAACAAACTCAAAACAAACTGCCCTTGAGAATTTGCTTGAGTAGCCATAGCTCCAGCACTTTGCTGACGTAGTTGCTCACGGGTGAGCTTTGTGCTCTCTTAGGCGATGTCTGTGTCCAAATAATGTGATTTAGATTTAGAGAGGGCTATTTTTTGTGTTTCAGCATTATTAAAAGCTTCT
Organism: uncultured Candidatus Melainabacteria bacterium; assembly: GCA_937927525.1. Lineage (GTDB taxonomy): Bacteria > Cyanobacteriota > Vampirovibrionia > LMEP-6097 > LMEP-6097 > DT-14. The sequence goes on along the minus strand of CALBDR010000337.1, from coordinate 991 downwards.
TGAAAATAATTATATTTTGCGTTAACAACTCCATGCATTCGGTTAACATTGCTGAGCATAGTATCAAGATCATCTAAAGTATCAGTATCAGGAGGACCATCTAGCGAGTTTGTACTTGCACTTGCACCAGGTATTTTTATTCTAAGTAAAATATCTTCAAAATCATTTAAGCTCTGATTTATAGTCTGAATAAAACCACCACTATCATTTCATTAATCTCATTCTGCAGCATATCTTTTTCATCTTGGGAATTAGTTCCATTTATTCCTTGAATAAATAGTTCACGAATTCTTTGAAGATTATCAGTTGTGGCAGACAATCCACCTTTAGCTATCTCCATATCACTAATAGCATCAAGAATATTTTTCTGAGCTCTGTCTAAACCTCGAATTCTAGTATCTATCTTAGCCGCTTAAAGACAAACTCGCTATATCATCACCAGCTCCATTTACACGCTTTCCTGAAGAAAGTTTTTCGACTGATTTCGTAATTTTATTAGAACTATGATTAAGTGTCCGGTTTGCGACCTTGCTTAGAGTATTCGTGTTTAGTGATACTATACTCATAGTTTTATTAATCGGTCATTTAGTCTAGAACTTTAGGTTTAAATGTTTCTAATTTTCTCTAAAATTTTCTTATAAAATATCTCAAAATCATTTAAGTGCTTCTCTAAAATTAGAAGTAGAATCTCTTGATCAAGCTCATCATAACTATGAACAGCAATATTCCTAAAGCCGACCATTTTCATAAGTTTTAAACTAAGCTCAGAATCAATAATTTCATGTTTTGCAATTATTTTAAAGGACTCCTTCATACTAGAAGGAGTTCCTAACTTTTGCTTGGAAATAATATGATTTGCAATATCTACACAGGACTGTATAACACGCTCTAAATTTATTACTACAGCATCTTGAGTCTTAAGATCGCTTAAGGTGCTTAAGGATGCCCTGCAAAACTCAATGTGAAAATTAAAGCAAATAAATTAGCAAAT
>CALBDR010000336.1 GCA_937927525.1 uncultured Candidatus Melainabacteria bacterium | reverse complement strand
TCAGGACATTTCATTCAAGTTTTAATAATGGCGAGTTCCCTAGAAATAGGGAAGATAGTTGCTACTTCCTTTTTATATAGATATTGGCATAAGACTGCTTTGTTTTTAAAAGCTTATCTTCTAGTTGCTGTACTAATTTTAATGGGCATAACTTCGATGGGAATTTTTGGATATTTATCATCTGGATATCAAGTTAATGCCGGTAAGACTGAGCTTATTGATAATAAAGCAGCTCTTATAGTGCAACAAAAAGATAATGTTACAAGAGAGATTGAACAAATTAACTCTCGTATCGATACACTTAATGCTGCTCGTAAAACACAGGAAGAAAGGTTGCCTTCTATGTCTCGTCTTGCAGCAAAACCTGTTTATGAAGACATGGCTCGTTCTGCAGAAGAGATTAAAAGATTAACAACACGCATTCAAGAACTACAAACTCTCGTGTTTGAAAAGGACAACGAACTCATCGCTCTTAATTCAGAGAGCAATGAAGTGCATGACATAGGTACATTTAAGTTTGTAGCTGAATCAGTTGGTTTACCTCTTGACACAGTAGTAAAGTTATTCATTGTCATAATTGTATGTGTATTTGATCCTCTAGCTATTGCTTTAATTCTCGCTTACAACGTTGCAGTTTACGGACGAACAACAAGAGATGTTAAAACACCCGTAATACAAGAAAAACATACATCACCAGTTGTAGACTCTAAGCAGCCAACTAATCCAGAAACGTCGCCAAATACAGGTATACACTTAAGTGGGCATTTAAAAAATTAGTCTAAGATAGGTTTAGTTATTGTTGTTTATTTACCATGTCTCCTAGCGCTGCTAAGTATGAAACTAAATCAATTGTAGTATCTTGTTTATACCCTCCAGAAAACCGAGAATACTTCTGATCGATAAACGCAGCTAGTGCTATTATCTCACAAATCTCATTTGATGGTTTTGATCCCAAATATTTTTCAGTTACTGCTCTTGTTAAATTCCAGCAGCCATCTTTACCCCAGGTGTCTGCGTATTGATCTCCTCTTTCTTGCATGGTTTCTACAACCACCTTCAGAGTTGTTGTTGCTGAATCGATAAACTTATTTTTCATCGTCCAAGCCAATTGATTCCGCTTTCGCATTCAGTAACGTCAAAATATATAACGTGACCAACAGAATTGTTTTCGTTAATGGTAAAGCCTCTTAATTTACGAGGGCTAGCAGAATAAGGAGTTGGTTTTTCTTCAATTAGTTCTTTAGCAATATAATATTCTTTACCTTCAAATTGTTTAGAGATTGCTTTCCTCAAAAAAGTAGAAAGATCTTCTTTGCCAACTTGTTCAGGTTTTACGTGATAAATTACAGGTGCAGGTGTCATTTATATTAAATTACAGAAAAATACATAAAAATCAACTACATAAAACTATAAACCTAAATGTTTTTCTGTTAAGACAACAAAGTCATATCCTTTCTTAGTACTCCATTCATTAGCTGCTTTCCATTTTGCTTGATTTTTAATATACTCAGCTTGTCTTTTTGCTAAAGATCTAGTATTTCTTGTCTGAATCGGAGGTATTGTTTGATTGTGTGGTTTTATTTCAACTAGAAATTTTTTAAGTTGTCCATTTTTATCTCGAATTATTATATTAAAATCTACAAAGTATCGAGACACTCTTCCAGTTAAAGGGTTTGGATACGGTACAATAATTGTTTCAGATCCCCAGGATAAAACATTTGGGTTGTGATCTGCCCACTTTTGAAATCGTAGTTCATAAGATGAACGATAAACGATCGGTAAACTTCCTTTATATTTTTCAGGATGTTTTGGTCGAAAAATACCTTGTTTAAACCTTGTAGTTCTTTTACGTTTCACTTCACTTTGAAGTCTAAGTTATTCAAATAAAGAATCGAAATAGTTTTGAAATTCTGAAGATTCGTTTACTTCTTTTTTGGGAACATAACGATTAATTTTTTCGTAACCTTCTTGACCAGCATTTTCTATATCATCTCCAGTTAGTCCGTGACGATCTAAAATTTCTTTTGCCTCTTCAGAATGAGGGTCTTCAAAGATTTCGATGTTCGGAATACCTGGATCAGTTACTTGAGTTTCAATGTAGTCTACATCATCCATCGTTTCTCCAGCTGAATATACTAATGTAAAAAGAATATCTTTTCCGCTTCCTAACTTAAACCATAGATGATATTGGTTTAATTTAGGATATTTCCAAAGTTTAAAATATTCTAAAGTATCATGTTGCGTTTCTGTTTCAGTTACTAAAGACTCGTTAGCATATAAAGCCTTCATTTGATCTTCGGCTTTTTTCTTTGTTAAAGGTTTTTTTGAAAAGGATTTAGAAGTACCTTTCTTAAAAACTTTATAACCTTTTCCTATTTTTTTGATATTGTATGGCATAACATTATTTACCAATCTTTACATGCTTGAGCTTGTGCACTTCCAGCTTTGGCTGAAGAACATTTATGTCGTGCTCTAAAAGCTTTTTTCCGTTTTGTATTACCCTTTTTACCCGTTACAGTAACACCTTTTTGTCCCCAATGAACTCTTTTATATGAACCGTTTGGTTGTCTAACACACGCCATCCACTTTTTTCCTTTGCGGTCACTTGATGTTTTTTTGGTTGGTCCTGTGC
>CALBDR010000335.1 GCA_937927525.1 uncultured Candidatus Melainabacteria bacterium | reverse complement strand
TCTGCTTTAATTAATCGTGTCAGTAAAAGCTTAAATAATGATACTGCTAGTGGTGAATATATCGGCATTATGCGCATAGCTTCTAGGGATAAAGATATCTATGCAGCTAAATTAACAGAATTAATAATGGCAAATGATATTAAAAGACATTATGAATATGCTTTAGACCAGGTAATTTCTTCTTCAAGATCACCATTAAAACTAGAGCTGGTGTCAACTCAAGGTCTTGAATGGACAGAAATAGATACCGAAGAGGATTTGAATTATGCTAGAAGTCTTGGATGTACTAATGGTAAGGCAAGTTTAAGAACTATTTGTTAAATTTCCAAACCGTCTCTTATTACCTTAGAGTAAGTTTAAGAGTAAATATACCTAAAAAGTCCCTTCACTCCAAAGCCAGTTGCACCTTTATAAGCAAAAAGTCCATCATTTTCAATAAAACCGACTCCAGCAATGTCTAAATGTACCCACTTAGAATTTTCAGGAATAAAATTACTTAAGAACTGAGCTGCAATAAGAGCATCAGGTCTAGTACTACAGTGAGCTAAATCAGCTATCGAAGACTCCGTCTTCTTCTTACAATCTTCTAAAATTGGCATATGCCATAATCTTTCACCTTCTTCATCAAAAGATCCTGTAAGAGATTTTAGGAAGTCCTCATCATTAGTCATAGCTCCAGCAGCAACTTCTCCAAGCGTAGCAACAATAGAACCTGTTAGAGTAGCTAAATCCACCACGAAGTCAGGCTTAGACCTTAAAGTGCCTAAATAAGCTAAGCCATCTGCTAAAGCGAGTCTTCCTTCTGCATCAGTATCTACTACCTGAACTGTCTTAGCATTAGCTGCTTTTAAAACATCTCCAGGCTTATAACTCATGTTCCCAAAGGCATTTTCAGCTAAAGCTAAAACTCCCGTGATTTTCTTTTTAATTTTCTTTCTTTCAGATAGGCTAAGAGTTGAAATCATTTTAAATAATGACAGCACCGTAGCAGAACCAGCCATATCTGACTTCATATCAAGCATATAGTTAGTAGGTTTCAAACATAAACCACCAGTATCATAAGTAATTCCTTTACCTACTATCGCTAGATGCTCAGCTTTAGCTGAACTTTTAGTTAAAACAGGGTTAAATTCAAGCACAACTAAACGTGGGTGATACTCTTTAGAATGATTTGCGATACTTTCAGCGCCAACAGCAAGCAAACATCCCATTCCTAGCTTTTCAGCCTGAGTAGCATTAATAACTTTCACTTTAATATCCGGACATTTAGCTGCAAGTGCCTTTGCTTCAGCTTCCATAAAAGCTGGGTGAACTTCACTAGCATTAGAACTAACAAGATCACGACAGTAATTGACAGCATTCACTAGTTTTTCACGCTCAGCAGAAACAATCTTCTTACCAGTCGAACTTTTAACTGCTTTCAAATCCTTTCTTTTATCAGACTTAACTTTATAAGCCTCAAAAACCTTAGATTTCAAAGAAATCATCTCATAAACAAGCTCTATCTCTCTTGAGCTAAGCCCTTTAGTATCTAATCTAACTTCATCAGCTTCAAAATCTTTCCAATTGACATCCGAAACCTTCTTCCTAAGTTCATTTTCAGAAATATCCTTAGCTTTTCCGATATAAATCTCCAATAATTTCTTATCTGGAAAATAAACAAAGTCTTTACTCGTCGCTAAGGGATTTTTCTTATTATTTTCTTGCTTTAATACTTTAACTATAAGGTTATTCATCTACAACCATTATATTAGTAAAGTTTTATTTTTTACAAATTACAAATTTCAGATCATCTGAAACCCTGGTATCGTAAAGCCCCAAGGCTCCAAAATTCCTCAATGGAAGCAGAAAGCTAAATATTGTTAAACGCAGGCAGTACAAGGTAGAAATGATGGTGGGAGTAGACATATTTCTTGCGAGCTTAGGGACCCAGCTCCGCTGGGGCGCAGCAAGAGGTATGTCTACTCCCACCATCATTTCAGTCATTTATAGGAATTTTAAAAATATTTAGCTTTACTTTACAAGTTCATTATCAAATCATAATCTTTATTTCGTATAAAAATTTTATCGATATAAATATGGAAAATAATCAAACAAATCATAAAGATCCAATAATTGAATATTTATTCAAAAATAAATCAGACGAAGATTGTTTTAGTTCATATGTTACTGATGAATTAGGAAATAAGATAGGATACCTTAACTTAGATAATGGTAACCAAGTAGCTTGCTATCAAGCAATTAATAAATCACCAGTAATAGAACTAGAAGTAAACGGATACCAAGTCCTCTATATAAAAAATTACAAGAAAGGAAGAGCAGCTAGAAAGGTAATTATGGAGAATGGTGTCCTGTTAATTTACATTTACAATGAAGCATTTGAAATTATAGAAATGTACGAAAAAGATCTGTAAAAAAGCAAGCCAATGGCTTGCTTTTTTCAATAGTTATACTTCACACCCCATGCGACGTAAAAGTGCATTTTCATCAGGCTCACGTCCCATAAATGACTTGAAAAGATCCATAGGTGGCTCACTATCACCCTTTTCCAAAATAGACTCACGGTAGCTTTGCCCAACCTCTGCGGATAGAACACCACTGTCTTTAAATTTACTAAAAGCGTCAGCTTCTAAAACTTCTGCCCATTTATAACTATAGTAACCAGCAGAATAACCACCAGCATAAATATGTGAAAAAGAGTTAGGAAAATTAATGTAATGGCACGGCTCAATAACATCATATTCTTTAACTAACTTCAAATAAGAGTATGAAGGAGGCTCTAAAAGAAAATCTAACTCATTCATATAAAATTCCAAATCAAACAATGAGAAAACCATTTGTCTAAGACAAGCTATACCTTCATTAAAATTCCTAGCTTCAACCATTTTCTCTAAAAGTTCATCTGGAATCAGTTCACCAGTTTCATAATGCTTAGCAAAAATACTTAAAGATTCTTTCTCCCATGTGAAATTTTCCATAAGCTGGCTAGGTAATTCCACAAAATCCCACTCTACGTTAGTTCCTGCAATAGGGGAGAGCTCTACTTTACTAAATAGTGCATGTAAAGCATGCCCAAATTCATGAAACAATACACGGACATCCCATGGGGTTAATAAAGCTGGCTTCGATTCTGGTTCTGTTTGTGGTCTAGTAATATTACCAACTAAAGCACATTGAGGACGAGTAATAGTACCATCACTCTTCACTGAAGAATCTACCAAAGGCATCACCCATGCACCACCACGTTTAGTATCACGTGGATGTAAATCCATATAAAAAGTTCCAATTAAAGAAGAGTCTTTATCTAGAACTTGAAAAACCCTGACTTCATCATCCCAAGTTTCATAATCACTGATTTCTTTAAAACTAATCCCAAATATTTTATTAGCTATAGTAAACATCCCATCCACAGTAGCACTAAGCTCAAAATACTGTTTAGTAATATTCGTATCAATGTCAAATTTTTCTTTTCTAAGTTTCTCAGCTAGGTAAGAAACATCCCACGGTAAAATTTTTGAAGGATCTTTCTCCAAGTTTACATAACCTATCTTTTTCTGAAACTCAACTAACTCTTTATATTCTTTTTCTGCTAATGGACGAGCTTTTGATGCAATTCTCAAAAGAAAATCTTTTACCTTTCTAGGTTTTTCAGCCATTTTAGTTTGGAGAGATAATTCAGCATAATTTCTAAAACCCAGTAATCTAGCTTTTCTAGATTTAGCTTTATAAATTTCATGAATTAATGGCTCATTATCAATTGAATCACCATTTTTATTTTTCTTTCCAGCAGAAGCTTTATTTAGATACTCAATATAAAAAATTTGTCTTAATTTCCCATTATCAGCAAACTTCATGAATGGGTCATATGAAGGGAAATCTAAAGTGAAAACCCATGCACCAGATATATCTAATTCTTTTGCTTTGTTTTTAGCTGCTTGAATGATATCCTCTGGTAAACCAGTTAAATCAGCTTCATCTTTTATAATCAGATTAAATTTACTGTCTACAACATTGTTTGAAAATTTTTGTGTTAGCTCAGCTAATTTTAAATTTAGCTCTTTAAACTCTTCTTTCTCTTCACCTTCCAATTCCGCACCAGATAACTTGAAATCTTTAATGGTATTTTTCAAATACCTTGCTCTAGCAGCATCAAGCCTCTTAACCTCTTTAGACGCTGCATATTTTTTAACTAGCTTGTAAACTCTTTCATCTAAAGAGTAGTCATTATAGAACTGGACTAAGATAGGTCGAGCAGCTTCAGCTGCTTCACGAATATCATCTTCACCTTTAATTGAAAGTAGGTTCTCGACAGGAGTCCAAACTTTATCTATAGCCTCTTCCATTAGAATCAATCTCTCTAAAGTATTCTCAAAGGTATAAGGCTCCTGAGTTTTCAAAACTTCTTCTAACTCATTTTTCGCCCAACTTGTAATCTCTTCCACAGCTGGAATTATATGCTCAGCTTTAATTGAACGATAAGGGGCAAACTCATCGTAATTCAGTAATGGATTTGCTAAGTCAGTTTTCATAAAATCATTATATTATGCAATTACTTTAAATAGAAGGCCCATCATAGCAGATAAGCGAAATGCTAGAATTTTATACCCAGAGAAAGGCTTATGCAAACAATTAATATAGACGATTTAAGAAAAGAGCTGAATGAGATCAAAGACGAAGCTAAGAGAGACTTTAATGAAAACCTTACTATAAAAAATTCTAACCAAATTAAAGCTAAATACCTAGGTTCTAAAAGTCAAATAACTTCTTTTAAAAAGTATATGAAAGACCTAAAACCTGAAGACAAGCCAGCTTTAGGGAAAATAATCAATGAAATCCAAGCTGAAATTGAAACTAATTTTAATGAAAAATTTAAAGCTCTTAAAACAGAGGAACTAAACGCTAAATTAGCATCCGAGAAAATTGATGTAAGTTTACCCTCCAATAATGCAAAATCTGGATTTATTCATCCTCTAGATGAAGTAACTCAAGAAATGACACAAATCTTTACAGAACTAGGTTTTTCATTAGTGGATGGACCAGAAGTTGAAAATAGTTACTATAATTTTACCGCATTAAATACTGGTGAAGATCACCCAGCTAGAGATGAGCAGGATACTTTTTATACTGAACTAGGTTCGGAAATCCTTTTAAGAAGCCATACTTCTTCCATCCAAATCAGAGCCATGGAAAAGTTAAAACCACCTTTCAGAATTTTTGGACACGGACGTGTTTATCGTAACGAAGAAGTGAATGCAAGAAAAATGCCTTTCTTTCATCAATTAGAAATAATGATGGTAGATGAGAATGTCAGCTTCGGACATATGAAATGGTTTTTAAATGAATTTCTAAATAGATTCTTCGGTAAAAATATCCCGACTAGACTAAGACCTGACTACTTTCCATTTACAGAACCAAGTGCTGAATTAGACGCTGAATGCGTATTCTGCAATGGTAAAGGTTGTAATACTTGTGGTGGTAAAGGCTGGCTCGAATTAATGGGGTGTGGCATGGTAGATCCTAATGTTCTAGAAATGGCCGGGATTGACTCTAAGAAATATTCAGGATTTGCTGCAGGTTTAGGCTTAGAAAGATTCACTATGCTTAAACATAAAATCAATGATATTCGCCGTCTGTTTAGCGGCGATCAGCGCCTTTATAGTTAATTAATAATCCACCCTGTTATAAATAAGTACAATAACGGCATAAAGATAGTAAGAGAGGGATACACCACGCTTACATTTGTGTGGTATTATATCAGTATGAGTTCCATAACATTATCACCTAAGCAGCAAGAAACAGCTGAAACTATTTTCAGATTAACTCAAGAAACTCACTACCCACCTACATTAGATGAAATTGCATCTTCTATGGGAATCACGAAGGGTACACTTCAGTACCATATTTCAGCACTGAAGAAGAAGAATATTATTACTTGGACCCAGGGAGCTGCAAGGTCACTTAGAATCATAGATGATTATACATATGATTACTGCCAACAGAAATTTCCCGCTAAAGCCTCGAAAAGATTTTTATCTACTGAACCTAGCCCAGTAACTGAATTAAATCCTATTAACAC
>CALBDR010000334.1 GCA_937927525.1 uncultured Candidatus Melainabacteria bacterium | reverse complement strand
GTATATAATAAAATGACTGGAAAAAGATGGAAATAGGGTTGTGTTTTATATAGAGATGCGCTATAATGGTTATGTAAGGAGATAACATGAATAAAAATACAGATACATTTGAAGAAACATTTGAGACTCTTGAAAATCTTGAGAAAAATATAAATGAAGATCTTGAGAAGTTTGAAGAAGAGTTGAAGAAAAATGAAGAAGAATTTGAAGGTGAGGAATTCTAACTAATAGTAAAAAAAAGATTGAAAAAAGGGAGCAAAAGCTCCCTTTTTTATTGTATTTCACTCCCAATGTGTTATAATGGTTTCAAGGAGATTATATGGATTATTCATATCAAATTACTGCTGCTGATATTGTACTTAAAAATGCTTTAAGTAATAAGTATCTTGCATCAATCTTGGCTGCTTGTCCAGGTTCTGGTAAAACCACTGTTTCACATTATGTAATTAATAATTACTTAAAAATGTTTCCAAAAGCCAGAGTTCTGGTTTTAACTGAAGGTCAAAATGTATTGGCTAATCAATATCTTTCCGAGCTTGTAAACCCAAATATCCCAATTAATTTTAGCTTTGGTCCTATTGGATCTGACGTACAGGTTGAAGTAGGGATACCTCAAAGTATAAATAAGAGAAGTCAAGATACTTATAATCTTCTTATTATCGATGAGGCTCATAATTATTATTTAGAGACTATGGTTCAGAATATTGTTAAGACTATTAAACCTAAGCATCAAATATTGATGACTGGATCTCCTACAAAATATAATAAGCATAATCAAGCTATTAAATATGATATTTTTAATAGAATAATGAAAAGACCTTACGGTATCCATTATATTTCTGCTGAAGATCTAATGGATAGAGGTGTTTTTAACCATGTAAATATGGATGTAGCTAGAATACCTAATAGAAAAGATCCTGTAAATGTTATTGACAATGTACTAGTTCAAGCTAGAAATCAAAGCTACAATCTTAGTAAAATTATGATTGCTTGTCCTAATATTACCTTTGCTAAAAAAGTAGCTAATAGATTGGAAAACACTTATAAAAGAAAAGTCTCCCTTTCTACTTCTAAAAATGACCCAGAAGGTTTAGAAATTGAAAAGTTCAAATCAGGCGAAACAAATGTACTTATTGTTGTAGGCAGAGGTATTCTTGGGTTTAACGATAAAATGATGACTGCTCTTTTTGATTTTAGAAGCTCTTCAAACCTAGATGCTTCTTACCAACTTTTTGCTCGTGTATTACGTGTACATCCAGATAATGTAAGTAAAGCTTATATTCGTATTGCAAGTGAAGATTATAATAAACAGGTGTTGACTTTACACAAGATAGGTGCTTTAATGGACAGAGAGATTTTTATGAATTTCACTGGTAACAACCTAAAATTGGAGATAAGCTAATGACAAAAGAAAAACTCTTAAAAGGTTTTATAGATTTTTACAAAAAAGGCGATGAATTTGCTGTAATCATGCATAGAGCACGACTTCACACTTTAGGTGTTACTGATGAAGAAATACTAGAGTATATTACTTCTTTAACTCAAAGTGAGGTCCATCAAAAAACGTGTGATCCTTCACCTGACCATCAGAGTCCCAATCAATCCCAGATCTAACCTCAATACCTAATTGCAGGGCTATTCCACGAATCATACCCTGCATATAAACAAATCTTTCACGATCATTCCAATCAATAGGGAATGGAGCTAAATCAACAGCATGAGAATACCCATCTCCTTGCTCTAGATGCTTGGAGTTCATGGTTTTAGATTTACCAGTGCGAACATACTCCTCTTGCTGCTCCTTTGTGCGAACGCCTTCCAAAACAGTAACATCCATAATTTTGATTAGTTCGTTACAGATTTTTTGAATATCTGGATGACACGTTTCTAATCTTGATTTTGACTTAGCTCCAAATTTATACATTAGAATATCCTTTTGTTTTTCTCGTATTGCTTCTTTACTCTCAGATTTATTGGATTTACTGGGTTTTTGTAATAAAGATGAAAAACTTCTTTCCAACCACCCTCGAAATTTTTTGCAATAAACCATGAACATATTCTCCAACCTATTTTACCACAAAAAGTATCTTTAATAGGGTATAGTCGAGCAAATGTCATAAGCTTACCACTAGTGGGCACAATGTACCGTTCTGTTTTTTGCCATTTTCTAGTTTTGATAAAATGAAGTATTTTCTCGTGCAGTCTAGGTCGTGGCTCTTTTTTCTTACTGCAGCTCCAAATCATTTCTAGAATTGGATACCAAATCATAAATTTAGCCCATAATTTACCAGCTAAGTATGACCAGTAAACAATATCCCTTGGGTGCATAATTCTTTCCCATCTAGGTTTTTCTGGATAGACGTTATCAAAACGCCACTGGTTTTTTCTACCATATGCGGCAATTTTCTTGTGCTCGGCTAAACCTTCATCTTGGAATAAATAAGAAAAACCAGCAATTGCGCTAAGGTTGTCGTGTGAAATTGTTCTTATTTTTTCTTTATTAGACCAAAGGCTTTCACCAGCACCTCTATCATAAAGACCATAAATTTTATTTCCGTCTTTATCGTAAGCTCTAAGATTTTCAGTTATAATTTGAAACTTAGCTATATCTGCGTGTGTTAATTCTCCCTGTAAATGTTTGAGGTACAGATACTCGGAAAAAAAAAAGCACCCCGTTTTCGTTGTGTCTTTTGTTAGGTTCAGCTATAGGGTCAAGTTCCATGCCATGAAATTCTGATACCCACTTACTCTCGTCTATTCCCATTATATTCTCCTATATAAACAAAAGTATAACCCTTTGTTTGTTTTCGTTTTCCCTTTAATATTTGATGTATATTACCAGCACTTAATTTTAAATCTCTGGCAGCTTCTTGTATAGAATAATACTCTTTGTAATTTTCTATGCACATTATTTTGTTACCTAAATTTTTAGCTATTTCTTTTAATTTTATATGCCTTTTGCTTCTAACTAAATCGTATTTCTTATTTAACTTGTCATCTAAATATCTAAATGTAAAATTTTGAGCTTTATCTGAAATTCCTCTTAGTACACTACTTATATTTGCCTTACATATATTAGTTTCTTTAGAGGCTTGTTTTATTGTTTTATACTTTTTGCCTGTTTCAATGCATATAATTCCAGTTTTACCAGTGCCGCCTTTTTTTATATTTCTTTTAGAAACAGCTTTTATTAAACTAGCTTCTGAGTTGGTCTTATTACCACCACCTTCTTTTAAATTATATCCATTTGGGGCTAATGTGTTGTTTTTATGTATAGCTATAAATTCTTTATAATTTAACTCACTTAAGCTATTAGCCCCATCAATTTCTTCAATAGTAAAATTTTCTAACCCATATTTTCTAATTGCTTTATATAAATAGGTATCTCTTTTCAAGTATTTAGCTGTTGTTTTGTGATTTTCCCATCTTTCACGAATAGACCTTATGGTTTGACCAATATAAGATTTGCCGTTAATTTTATTTGTTATTTTATATATAAACATACCTAAAAGATTGCAATTTTTTTGTGGTATAATTGTTTTGATGGAAGTAATAATTGAACACCCAACAAGAGCTATAATAAAAAATGCCAGTCCTGAACAAATTCAGGTACTTAGGAAGAAATTAACCTATAGAAACACTAGTATTCAATACCTTTTAGGTAAACATAAGAATAATAAGTACTGGAAATCACGTAATCCAGTTACTTGGGAAGAAAGGTTAGAAGAGCTTCAAAGACAGCTCGTATCGTGTCTTTTAAAGCCCTATGGGGATGATTATACTATAAGACCAGGCTCTATACCATATTTAGGTTTAGAAGGCTCTGTGGCGCAAAATAAGGTCGAATACAAAGCATTTAAACCCATGCCTTGGGTAGTTGAGCCAGAATTTGATCCATATAAATATCAAGAAGAATCTGTTCAAGCTTTACTAAATAAAAAACATGGAAGTATTAGTTTGCCGACAGGGTGCCATGAACCAGGAACTGATATAATGATGGTAGACGGAACCTTAAAAAAAGTAGAAGATATTAAAATTGGCGATAAATTGATGGGACCAGATGGCAAATCCCGTAAAGTATTAAAATTAGTATCTGGTGAAGAAGAAATGTTTAAAATTACACCAAATTTTGGAGAGCCATTTGTTGTAAATAAAAACCATATACTGTCTTTAAAATGTACTAATTTAAGAAAAAAACCTAAATATAAATGTCAAGATAAAGAAAATAGTATAGTAAATATATCTGTAGCAGAATATTTAGAAAAATCTAATTATTTCAAACATATTTACAAACTTTATAGGGTTGACATAAAAAAGTTTGAAAATAATAAAAACATAGTACCAATAGATCCATACATTTTTGGATTATGGTTAGGGGATGGTCATTCTGATAGTTTTACAATAACTAACGTAGACAAAGAAGTTATAAATAAAATAGAAGATTTTTCTGAAGAATGTGGCTTATTTTTAAGAAAAAAAGATATGTCATATACTGTTTCTAGTTTTGATTTTAATAAAGGCAAAGGAACTGCTGGGAATGAACTTAATTTAATTCTAAAAGAATTAGAGGTTTACAAAAACAAACATATTCCTGATATATTTAAGTTATCTTCAGTTTATAATAGAAGGCAATTATTAGCAGGGATACTTGATTCGGATGGCTACAATCATAATGGTTGTTTTGAAATATCCCAAAAAAATAAAAAATTATTTGATGATATAGTTTTTTTAGCAAGAAGTTTAGGTTTTGGTGTATCAACAAAAGAAGAATTAAAATGTGCGACTAATACAGCAGAAAAAAATAAAAACTTATATTACAGGGCTAATATACGTGGTGATTTTACAAACATACCAACACAAATAGAAAGAAAAAAAGTTAATGAATATAAATTAAATAGAGATCCACTTAAAACTGGATTTAAAGTAGAACCAGTTGGTGTAGGTAAGTATTATGGTTTTACAGTAGATGGGGATCACCTATATGTAATGGGGGATTTTACAGTAACTCATAACTGTGGGAAATCTCACATTTTATTGATGTTAGCCCAAAGAATGGGATTAAATATGGTTATTGTTACACCTAGTAAGTCTATTTTCAATGAGTTACTTAAGGAATTTCAATTAAGATTAGGAAAAAGTAGTGTTGGTGGGTATGGCGATGGTAAAAAATGCATTAAGAAAAAAATCACTATAGCTATTGGTAAGTCTTTAACTATGTTAAAAGAAGGTACTAAAGAGTATGATTTTTTTGCTAATAAAGATGTAATGGCTGTAGACGAATCTCATACTTTTGCTGCTGATCAATTAGAAAGTGTATCGCATGGGGTATTAAATAATATACCTTATAGATTTTTTGTATCAGCAACACAAACTCGTGGTGATGGTGGAGTAAAATTATTACAATCAATTATTGGCGATAATGTTTTAGAAATGAGTCTAACAGAAGCAATTAGTCAAGGTTATTTATGCCCACTTAAATTTCAAATTGCCACTGTAGCCCCAATGACTCATTACGCAATTAAAGATCCATTAAAATGCAAAAGACAAAATTTTTTATACAACATAGAAATAGCTAAGTTGTATGCCAATATTGCAAATGCAAGCTGGAACATCAGAGAGGAATCTACCTTAATATTGGTAGAAGAGCTTAAGCAAATTAAAATGTTGGTTGAACATCTTAAAGTACCCTACGCATATGTTCATTCGGGAAGTAAAAAAGAAGCCGAAAAACATGGTTTAGAAAAAGTTGATCTGCAAACGCAAGTTGATAAATTCAATAAAGGTGAAGTTAAAGTATTGATAGGTACAAGGGCTATATCTACTGGAACTAATATGTACCC
>CALBDR010000333.1 GCA_937927525.1 uncultured Candidatus Melainabacteria bacterium | reverse complement strand
ATGATCCTGGTTATGATGTATATTTCTTTGGAATTGGTCAGACCGACATTCTTACAGGTACTGCTGTTAATGCTCAACCATTTACTGGAGTCGCCTTCTTAGGAGCAAATGAGTTTACCTGGACGCCTCTTCAAACTGAAGATATAAAATTTACTTTAAACAGAGCTGATTTTACTACCGGAACAGGTCTTGTTAGATTTATTCCAGAAGGAAGAGACTTTATTGCAGATTACGAAGATATCAGCTATATCAACAACTTTACCAGCATTGAAGAAGGTGACTATGTATTTGGAACGACAAGTGCAAACACTGATCCAGCTGTAA
This sequence comes from uncultured Candidatus Melainabacteria bacterium, assembly GCA_937927525.1. GTDB lineage: Bacteria > Cyanobacteriota > Vampirovibrionia > LMEP-6097 > LMEP-6097 > DT-14. The sequence goes on along the minus strand of CALBDR010000333.1, from coordinate 1,533 downwards.
CAGTTGCTAACGTTAATACCAACATCGTAGGTGTTGTTAGCGAGATTGATAACATTGATAATACTCTGACTATTGTTCCCTCTAGCGGTAACTTTACTACGTCCTCTGCAAAAGTGTTTAGCACTGATCTTCGTAACGGTACAACTAGAAACACAACTAAGTATAAGTTAGCTTTCTATAGACCTGTTGATAGCAGAACAGAAATTGATACACTTAATCAAGACAGATTTGTAGGATCTACTTTTGGTATTCCAGAAGATCATGAATTCAGTATTATAGTACCTCAGTTTACAACAGAGGTATTTGACGCCAGCACAATCGATTTTAATTTTAGATACAATGCTTCTAATACTAACTTTATTACTTTTGAAACGCCGTCCGATGGTGAAGTCGAATATACTAAAGAGCCAATGATTTACAGAAGTAAATCTAACGAGATTAACTCTGTAGCTAGTGCCCAAGGTAATACTTCTTTTGTATACAATGTTACAATGACTAACAGTTCCAATCTTACGTCTCCTATTATTGACTTGAGAAGAGCTACAACAGACTTAGGCGGCAACTTAACTACATCGCCTGATACTAGTAATAGTAATTTTATCGATGGTACTTCTATTGACAATGAGTTACAGTCCAGTATATATTCTGAGATGTTCCAAGGTGCTGGTGAATCCAACATCAGATATATTTCTAACGTTGTGGAACTTGCTGAAGGCCAGGATGCTGAAGATCTTAAGGTATTTGTCACTGCATACAAGCCTGTAAGAGGCAGAGTAGATGTCTTTGTAAGAGCTTGTCACAGATTTGAAGAAATCGAAGATCAAGTATATACTCCAATGATTTTGGTTAATCCAGAAGACTATTCTGTCAGAGGCGATGTTAACGATCTTAAGGAGTTGGAGTACAGACTTATGACTACAACTGAAAGATCTACTAACGAGTATGCTTCTATCATTACAGATACAACTGCTAGTGATTATGCTTATCTTTGGACTAAGGATTTCTTTGCAGAGAGCCTTCTTGCTACAAATGCAGATGGCGTTGCAGAGTACAAGTCTAAAAATGGTAGCACTTATGATACTTACAAGAAGTATCAGGTAAAGATAGTAGTATACGACACGGTTCCTGGTAACAACGGTTATGGTTCTAAAAGATCTGCTAATCCACCTCTTATCCATGACGTGAGGGCTGTAGCGTTACAGGTATAATATGTACAGAATTGAAAAGTATAAGAGAGACGAAAAATCTAATGCACTTAATAATTTAGATAATTCGTCTCTGGAAACATATAAAGCATCAAGGGTTAGAAACAACCAAATAAATACCTATATAGAAAAAGTTGATAAACTTAATGAAGATGTGACGGAAATAAAGAACATGTTAAAGGCGCTGTTAAATGGCAATTAATATAGCTAATACTACAGGTACAAATACATTTGAGTATTGGAGACTAAGAACCAATAACATGGCCAACGCCTTTAGAACAAAGGCGGTAACCACTAGCTCAAATACTACTCCAGGCAGCGCTGCTAT
>CALBDR010000332.1 GCA_937927525.1 uncultured Candidatus Melainabacteria bacterium | reverse complement strand
ATTCTATAGCCAATAGCATTGATATCTCAGGTCTTAAATACTTAAATATTATTTACTCAATCAATCTATTCATTGCGATATCAACTATTTTCATCTGGGTATTAACATCAAGAACTAAAACCAATTAAAATTATGACTAATATGAAGAGAAAAATTAATACTGAAGAAATCTCAAGATCTCATATTCATGATGCTATTAATCTTTTCAACTTAGTTAATGCAGAAGTATCTGAACTAAAAATAGATGATAATAATCAAAGCCAAATTAAAAAAATAAAAAAATTGATAGAATCTTCAGTGCTTCACTTTAAAGAAGTCTTTGAAACTTTAGATAACAGTCGCTCAGAGATTTACTTGAAAAGTTCAATTGATTTAAAAGATTAATTAGATTAAAAGACTTTGAATGTTTTAAAAGACTAACGCTTAAAAATTAAAGATAAAGTTAAAAAAAATAATGCATTAATATCTGGTAATTTTCCACTTTTATCAAAAGCTCTTTTAAATCTTATTGAAAATGCATTAAAAGTCTCAAACTCCATAATAACCTTAAAACTTGAAGAGGAAAATGATTTTTGGTTACTTAAAATACATACTCCAGATCAAGCTTTCAATGAAGAATTAGCATCAAGTTTTGAAAAATTAAAACCAATAAACTCTCGCCATGGCTTAAAATCTATTTCTAAAATATTAAAATACCACGAGGCTAAAGTTGAAGTATATAATTTATATACTCGTGAAAATAGTATCAGTGTTTATTTTCCGAAATTAAGAAAAGCTTTATCTGAAGAATACTCTAAAAAAGAAATATTTTTTTCAATTAATAAAAAACTTCTAAGATTATTAATCACTAGCTTTTTATTTATATCTTCTTTCATTTTTATTAAAGTCAGGCAAAAGCAACATTATTCAAATCAAATAAAGAATTTAATGAACTATCAAAACAAAAACCTTATTGATAAAATTCAAGAGATAAATAATAAAAAAACAAATATAATAACAGCCATAAAAAATGATCAAAACATTCCACCACAAAGTCTCTCTGAGAATACAATAGAGAACCAATATATTATTTTCAATTCATTCCTGAAAATGAATTCTTTAAGTAATAAGCAAATAAGAGATATTGAAAAACAAGCAAATAATTTCTATGAGTTTCATTTTATAAAATCAAATAATTTTGAAACTCAGTCAAAAAGAGTGCTTGCAAGCAAAGAAAAACTAATAGCACTTTTAATAAAATTAAAAAACACTTTATATATGAGCACTAAAGAAAAAATAATCAGAAATGAAAATACTGAAACTATTTCGAAACTAATTCTTCACCTTCAAGACCAAGAACTTTAATGATTTTAGATTCATCTGCTGGATAAGATTCATTTTCATCAATATCAACCTCTTGGATAGCTGTAGATGGGTCTTTAAGACCATTACCAGTAAGAATACAAACCACTGTAGAATTCGCTTGAATTAAGCCTTGTTTAGCGGCTTTCAGTAAACCAGCAACTCCAGTTGCAGACGATGGCTCACAAGCAATTCCATCCATCTGATGCAGTAATTTATATGCATCTAAAATCTCTCTATCTGAAACCGAATCAATATGTCCATGGGACTCCTCTAAAGCTTCTTCAGCTTTTTCCCAGCTCGCTGGATTTCCAATTCTAATTGCAGTAGCGATAGTATCGGGCTTCTCGAATACTTTTTTATTTACGATAGGAGAAGCTCCTTCAGCTTGGAAACCATACATCTTAGGTCTCTTTCTCCAGAAGCTTAAATACTCTTTAAAACCTTTCCAGTAAGCGGTTATATTCCCGGCGTTCCCTACTGGTAAGCATAAATAATCAGGAGCTGAACCAAGTTCATCTACAATTTCAAAAGCCCCAGTCTTTTGACCTTCTATTCTAAAAGGGTTTAAAGAATTCACGAGCTCAATCGGATAATTTTCAGATAAAGACTTCACTATATTTAAAGCGTCATCAAAGTTACCTTCGATTTGGATAACTTTAGAACCATAGATCATAGCCTGAGAAAGCTTTCCTAAAGCAACGTAGCCAGCTGGAATAATCACGTAAGACTCCATATCATAACCCATAGCTCTTACCCTAGAAGCATAAGCTGCCGCTGAAGCACTAGTGTTACCGGTACTAGCACAAATGATTTTGGTAGCACCTTTCTCTACAGCTTTAGAAACAGCCATAGTCATACCACGGTCTTTAAAAGAGCCACTCGGGTTAACACCTTCTATCTTACAAAAAACTTTTAGACCTTTAACACCAGTAAGTTTCGCGATATTCTTAGCTTCTACTAAAGGAGTTCTACCTTCACAAAGACTCACGATAGGTGTGTCCTTAGTAACAGGCAAGTATTTTTTATATCTATTAATAGTTCCTTTATAAAGCATGAATCAAGTTAATATTATAACTTATTAGGACTTACACTAAATTATACTGAGTATCTCTCTGTGCAAAATCGCGCCCACAAGCTTCAATAAAATACTCCATCTGCTTCACAGAAGTTCTATAAGTAGTATCAGCAGCAGAAACCACATTTTCTTCCATCATATTACCACCGAGATCATTACAACCAAAATTCAATGAAACTTGACCGATTTCATGTCCCTGAGTAACCCAGCTTGCTTGGAAGTTTTTAAAATTATCTAAGAAAATCCTAGCTATAGCTAGAGATCTTAAGTATTCTTCACCTGAAGATTCTTTATTATATTCAGGTAATTTTCCATCTTTTTCAAACGAGTCCATTATTTTCCCAAGTGGTGTATCACCTCTCTGAAAATTCCATAAAACAAATGCCGTAAAACCATCAGTTCTATCCTGAACATTCCTCAGTTCAAGCATATGCTGTATCCTATCTTCATAAGTTTCCACATGACCATACATCATAGTCGCTGAAGATCTAAAACCAATACTATGAGCAGTTTCCATGATATCTAGCCACCTCTGGGTATCAATTTTCTTAGGAGCTATAATCTTTCTAACCCGCTCTGAAAGTATTTCAGCACCAGCACCAGGAAGAGAATCCATGCCAGCATCTTTCAGTGCTTCTAAGACATATTTAATCTCCTCCAAACTAGGATCAATAATAGATCTAGGATTAGTGCCATCCCCGTATAACCCTACTGGTGTAAAGTGTTTCTCAGTGATATGCTGCACTTCAGAAGGACTTAAAGCATGCAACGTTACATTTGGAAAGTCTTTCTTAATCTGGATAAAAAGCTCCTGATAATAATCTAAACCTAATTCAGGATTGTGTCCTCCCTGCAATAAAATCTCAGTCCCGCCAATATCTACTAATTCCTGAATCTTAGGCTTCATTTCAGTTTCATAATCTAAAACATACGCTTTTGGAAAATTCCCCACTCCTTCTTCGATTCCAGGAGGAGTATAAAATGCACAGAAACTGCAGTGAGCAGTGCAAACGTTAGAATAATTGATATTTCTCTGCACTACATAAGTTACAGGTTCTGAGTCAGGGTGGAAAGATTTTCTCTTTTCATTAGCAACATAAGCGAGTTCAAGTAAATCTGCTTTCTCAAAAAGTTCTAAAGCATCTTCTGGACTAATACGCTCACCTTCAAGAGCTTTATTTAAAATAGGATTCGATGTTTTCAACACTAATATTATTTTACCCCAGTTTTATTGCCAAAATCAGGATATTGCAATTCAAGAAGAATTCTATTCATGATTAGCCTTTATTTTGTTGCATCTGAGCGAGGATTTCGAAGCGCTTAAAAACGCAGAGATTTAGCAACTACGCAAACCCTTTAAACCATAGCTTCAACAGTCTCAACTAACTTATCAAGCTCCGCTTTATCATTCCCTTCGAAATAAACTCTACACATAGCCTCAGTACCACTAGGACGAGCTAATAACCATGAACCATTTTCGAAATAAAGCTTAGCACCCTCAGTAAGATCAACTTTAAGAACTTTGAAATCACCTATATTCTTAAGCTCAGGATTTTTAAAAGTAGCAACAAACTCATCCTTCTTCTCTCCATCTAAGTGAAGATCTAATCTATCGTAGAAATACTTTTTACCAACAAAGTCTTGAACTTCATTCCATAACTGAGAAAGAGTTTTTCCTGTAGCTGCTAAAACCTCAGCTGTTAGTAGGATAGCTAATATACCGTCTTTCTCTGGAATATGTCCTTTAATACTCATACCACCAGATTCTTCAGCGACTAAAAGCATTTCTTGCTCTCTCATAAGAGCACATAACCACTTAAAACCTACTGGAGTTTCGATAGTCTCAGTGCCTAGTTTTTTAGCAAGTTCATCAAAAAGATGCGTAGTAGCTAAAGTTCTACCAATTTTACCTTTAAAGCCTTTATTTTCTGCTAAATATTTAGTGATTATAGGAAGTGTTTTATTTGCTGGATAGAAATCACCTTTATCGTCTAGAAATGCAAATCTATCAGCGTCACCATCATTAGCTGCGCCTAATTGTGCTTTTTTAGAAATAACTGTTTCCTTTAACTCAGTTAATCTCTTTACAGATGGATCTGGAAGAGAACCACCAAAGGTAGGGTCAACAGTATCATGGAGAGCAGTTACATTAAAACCAGCTTCTTCAAGAAGTTTATTAACAAAGTTCTTACCTACACCATGAAGTGAATCATAGATTACCTTAACCTGCTTTTCAGAATTCTTTTTCTTAAGTAAATCAAAGTCTACAACTGTTTTAATATAGTTTACATATGGAGTCTTAGCATCAAAATTAGTAATAGAACCTGTAGCTTTATGAGCAAGCTTCGAAACTTTCTCTGAATAAGCTTCTTTATCATCGGCAAATTTATCAGTCTCAGAAAGGATCTGATTAGTAATTTCCACAGTAGCTGGACCACCGTATTCTGGAATAAACTTAATTCCCATATACTCAGATGGGTTATGACTAGCAGTAAACATTAGTGCACCATAACTAGGCTCTGCTTGAGCAGCAAAAGCTATAACTGGTGTCGCTATCGGCTCAGCAATCAGTTTCACATCGATACCATAAGAATTAAAAATCTCAGCAGAGAATTTAGCGAATTTATCAGCTAAAAAACGAGCATCATAACCTATGAAGATCGGTCTATCCTCTTTAAAGTTATTAAGAATATATGAAGAAATTGCTCTAGTTACGAGGTCTAAATTGTCATAAGTGAACTCTTTAGCTATTAATGCTCTCCACCCATCTGTTCCGAAACGGATTTGGTGTTTACTAGAAGACTTTGAAACTGCTTGCATACTGTATTAATTATATGTCAAAATAAGCTAAAAGTGCAAAACCAAAGCGATAAATTAGAACAAATTAAGCTTCCCATTAATGAAAAAGAGAACATCGCCTTAACAGGTATCATGGGAGCTGGAAAAAGTTCCGTTGGTTCTAAATTAGCGAAGTACCTCAGAAGAAAGTTTATAGATCTAGACTCATATATAGAGAAAAAAGCAGGCAAGACTGTAAAAGAGATTTTTGAATATGAAGGTGAAGAAAGTTTCAGGGCTTTAGAAAAAACTGCTATCAGAGAAGTTTTCAGCAATAACAATTTAGTAGTAGCACTTGGTGGTGGAGCCATAGTAAATGAAGAGAATAGAAGCTTCATAAAAAATAGAGCTAAAATCATTACTCTTTTAGCTGACATCGATACTGTTTCACAAAGAGTAGAACATAAAACTCATAGACCTTTATTAAAAGGTACTGATCAAAAAAACACCTTAGTAGACCTTTGGGAAAAAAGAAAAGATGCTTATATGGGCACAGATTTACAAGTTTGCACCATGAATAAATCCGTAGATAGCTTAGCTAAACATATAATCTCGGAGCTAGGCTTAGAAGAAATTGCTTACGGAAGATTAAATGTTGAGATCCCTCGAAACTCTCATGGATATGACATTTTATTTGATGATCTCTTGAAAATCCACACTACATTAAAAAGACTGAAACTCGGTAGAAAAGTCTTAATTCTTAGTCAATCAGGTATTCCTGAGCAATTTGTTAATAGACTCAAATCAGCTCTTCAATATCACTTTGAGATTCATGCATTAACTTTAGATGATGGTGAGAAAAACAAAAACTTTTTTAGCTATCAGCTTATAGTTCAGAATTTACTTAGTCATAAATTTGAAAGAAAAGACACCATCATATCTTTAGGTGGTGGAGTTATAGGTGACATGGGTGGCTTTGCAGCAGCAACTTACTATAGAGGAATTAACTATATCCAAATCCCTACGACACTGCTTTCTATGATTGATTCATCTGTAGGTGGTAAAACAGGAATTAACGTTCCAGAAGGAAAAAATTTAATCGGTGCTTTTTATCAGCCTAACTTAGTTTACATTGATGTTGCGCATTTAGAAACACTTCCAGATAAAGAATTCAAAAGTGGTTTAGGTGAATTAATCAAATATGCTCTTCTTGGAAAACAGTGGGACTCACTTATAGTCGATGATGAAGGTGATACATTCTTTGACTTCATCGATAGAAATCATCAACTCATTAAAGATAGGGACCCTGAAATCCTGAACAAAATTATCAGACATTGCTTACAAATTAAAGCAAATATAGTCATCAACGACGAACGTGAATCTGGTATAAGGATGCATCTAAACCTAGGACATACTTTTGGACATGCATTAGAAGAAGTTACAAACTTTGAAAGATACAGTCACGGTGAAGCAGTTGCGATAGGCATAGTCTGCGCTTGCTATCTAGCTGAACAGATAGATATATTCAGTCACCTGCACACGAATAAAGTTATAGACTTGATGAAAGCCTTTGAGATGGACTATCAAATACCTGAAGATATAGACATCAATGCCATGATGGAATCAATGAAGCATGATAAAAAAGTAGAACAAGGTCAGCTAAAATTCATTCTACCTAGAGAAAGAATCGGTTCTATATCTACGATTAAAGACTTAGCACCTAAGTTAGTGAAAAAAGCCTTAAAGAGAAATCAAAGAACAAACGAGGTAACAAGTAATGGCTAGGCTACTTTTAGAAGATGGAAAAGAATTTATCGGTAAATCTATTGGTAAAGAAGATGAGTGTTTTGGAGAAATTATATTCAATACCAGTATGACTGGTTACCAAGAAATACTTACTGACCCGAGTTACGCTGGACAAATCATAACTTTCACTTATCCTGAAATCGGCAACTATGGCTGCAATGAAAAAGATATGGAAAGCCCAAAGCCTTTTGCTCGAGGAGTTGTGATTAAAAACTACAGCCCCATAGACAGTAACTCTAATTCAGAAGAGAGTTTAGAAGAATTCCTCGTGAAATTTAATATGACTGGAATTTATGGCATCGACACAAGAGCACTAACTAAATACCTTAGAGATAAAGGTTCCATGAAAGCTGTTATCGCTCCAGATAAAATCTCCAGGAAAGAATTATTAGAAAAATTAGAAAAATTACAAAACATGGAAGGCTTGGATTTAGCTTCAGAAGTTACATCTAAAGAATCTCGTCTTATCCCAGCTAGAGCAAATATCAGTGACAAGAATAATGATCTAATTAAACCAGAAAAGGTTTATAGAGTTATAGCTTTTGATTTCGGGATTAAACAAAACATTATCAATAAACTTACTGAAAGGAATTGCCAAGTAGAACTAGTCCCTGCAAACACTAGTGCAGAATATGTCCTAGATCGCAATCCAGACGGAGTTTTCCTGAGCAATGGTCCTGGAGATCCAGCTGCAGTAACCTACGCTATTGAAACAGTGAAAACCTTAGTAGAAAAATACAAGAAACCAATCTTCGGCATCTGTCTTGGGCACCAGATTCTATCTCTTTCCCAAGGAGCTAAAACATACAAATTAAAATTCGGTCACAAAGGTGCTAACCACCCTATTAAAGAAATAAGTTCAGGTAAAATCGAAATTGCAAGTCATAATCATGGATTTGCTGTTAACCCTAAAAACTTACCAGCAAATCTAACAGTCAGTCATTTGAATATTAATGATGATACAGTTGCGGGTATAGAACTTAATAATAGAGACAATGTCTTTTCGGTTCAGTATCACCCAGAAGCAAGCCCTGGACCACATGATAGTGACTACCTCTTCGACAAATTCCTAAACTTAATAGTTAAAGATTTAGAAGAGTAGAATCTTCGGATACATGAATCTAGAGCCAGATACTCTGGATAATGACTTGCTTCATATTGAAGAAGTTTACAAAGGACCTTCTTTTTTCAAATTACTCGTAGATGAGTCTGAGACCGATATAGATGGCAAAGCCAAAATAGTCGGGTCGGTAGCTCTGAAAATTAATAAGGCTAACTTGGAAGCTGGTCACTCAACAGACTATGCTGAATTAAAAAGAGTTTTTATAGATACATCACTTCATGGAAAAGGCTTAGGTAAAAAACTATCAAGGTTTGCATTTGATTACGCTACAGAACAGGGAATAAAAGTTATTGATATCTGGTCTGGGACTTTATGTGAAGTAGCTCATAAACTTTACCAGAAATTAGGTGCTAAAGATATGGGTGAAATGCGTTTCTTAGGAGGGATTGACCAGACTTATGAAAAGTATTTTCAGCTTAAGCTTTAGAGTTTTCCTCTGGATCTGAATAGTAGCTTTCTACAGGAGTGTTAACAATTTTATTAACAAGTATCCCTATTATTATCACAATAACACCTGTTACGCTCATTCCTAGAATAGTATCAGAATTAAAACCTTCCATTTTCTCTCCTTAATATGTAAACTGAGTAGCATGCTAAGTGATATGAAAAACAACAAAGTAAAAAAGTAAATGGTAAACAATAAATTAGTTTTACTCTAATGTTTTCAAAATCACCTACTAAAAATCCTAACATCAAATGCCCAAATGGTATAGCTAGGATATAAGCCAAATTTCTAATAAGCTCAGCTCTAAACTTTATGTGTTCAGGTATTGATGCCATATTTAAATTATGGGCAATTTCTTTCAGGATTTTTAGGGGTCAAAATTCCGCAAATTCAGATACAATGATTTTAGTTTATTAGAAGCTTGGTAATGTCTGTAGTTTTTGAAAATCCCGAAAATATTTTAGAGCTGATAAAGTCAGCGAATAGCTTTCATGGATTAACTTGTGATGAATTAATGAATTGTGATTCAGCTATAGCTTGGTTTAGGAATGTTGATTGCCCTGAGTTTAAGACTGGGCTTGAGGTATTTCGGGGGAATTTGGATCGGATGCTGGAATGGTTTAATGGCACTTACCAGTCGTCAATGACACAAATAAGTGAACTTAAAGATCCAATGGAAAAGAATAGTTTATTTATAGAGCTTTTACCCCTTCTAGCTGGATTTGATATAGCGGTTTTGGCTTTTGCTGCACAATTCCTTTTACAAATTCAAGAAAAATATACTTCTAGCTTTAAACTTAGATCCGTCTCCAGTGGTCTAACGAATTTATTCAGAGATTTTGTCTTGATAAGCATTGTGTCATTGGTATTGTTTTTATGGTCAATTAGGCTGATATTTACTTTAATTGATTTTATATTTGGAGGAGGTAGATATAAGAAAGGAATCGCTCAGGGAGGAAATATTAATGAGACATTTTTAGACAGTCTCATTGGAGAATTAGATAAAAAAATGTTACTAGAACTCAAAGAGGTGGACGATGAATAAATTAAATATTAAAAATCTCAATGACATTGAAGATGCTGTTTACGATCTTTGTCAAATTCTCAACAACAATTTAACGAATAGTAAGAATAAAGAGAGAATCATCAAAATACTTAATATGCATATTACTGAATATTTCAAGAAATATTCAGTAGAAAAGAAAAAAGAAGATTTTAAAAAACTATTAGAAGAAATATCTTATACGATTAGTGAATTATACAGGAACAGTGAACGAGATACAAAATGGTACATAAGAGTATTAATATTTGATCTAATAATAAATATAGCTTCAGTAACTGATGAAAAAACCTATAAATTTTCCTTAACTAATTTTTATAATCCATTAATAAACACTGAATTAAAAAGAGTAGATAAAAATGACAATATATTAGTTGAATTACTTTGTTATCCTTTTGTTAAGCTAATTGAAGCAGAAAGTATTTCTCTAAATTGCTTTAAAACTTTTACAAACAGCTTTGGAGATCACATTGAGAATACAATCAAAAAAGACGAAGATAATATTTTCAAAGGTTTTTTCTTTAAATTTTTCTGTACTCAAACAATTAGAATCCAAGATTATAAAATTCAGAACTTAGCTGGCCAGGGTTACGGTTTCACAGATAACTTCATTGAGAAGTGGGGAAAAAGTCTAGAAACCACTAATAAAGTATATTTTCATGGAGACTTTTCTCAAACAAAAAGTTTAATTAAGAGTTTTTCAACGAACGATTACAGAATTAGTCAAAATGGTGAAGCAATTATCAGTCAAGTAATTCAACCGCTTTTTAAAATTATAATTAGTGATATAGAAGTAAAAGAAAAACAAACCACAATTTTACGTTTCTATTTTCGTATTGTTTTTCATCTAGTTCAAAAACAAAAATATGAACTTCTTGAAGTAATTTTAGATGAATATAAAAAAGACTACTGGAAAGGCATTCAAAATATTCCAAAGATTTTCCCTCATTACTCTAAGAAAGCTGATTTTCAGCTTGAAGCTCTTCTCAGCATTATTGATAACCCAGGATTTGGTGAATCTCAAAGTTACAAAACAATGGCACTATATCTAGTTTACTTATGTAACACAGAAGGATTTCAGATAAACAAAGATACAATATTAAAAGTTTGTGATGGCATAAAAGAAGAATTAAATAATAAGGGTGCTATTAGATGGAAAATACAAGGGATTAATAAGGAACTCGATAAAATAGATTTTCAAACTGATATTAATTATTCAAATCTATTTTTCAAAAATAATAATATAGATGAAAGAAATAGATTAAAAGATACCCCTAAGAGACTTTTAAATACATTAATGGATACACTTAGTAACAAAGACCAGTGAGACCAAAGTCTCAATCCTCCTCCCCCATATCCCTTTTAAAACCTCTTTTAGCGTCCTCTAGAATAAAATTTGCCAAAGCAACCCCACCTATCCCAGCACAAATACCTAAAACATACCTAAGAACTTCTGAATCTTCTAGCAATTATAATATCTCCTTCTTAATATCAACCAAAGTATACTCTAATTATGAAAAATTAAACTGAAAATTTTAAGGGGTCAAAATTCCGCAAAGCCTCATAAACAAAAAGCTAAAATAAAAACATGCTCCTACACGAAAAACTAATAAAAGAAATCAAATCCTGCACTCACTGTGAAGCATCTCTCCCTCTAGGAGCAAATCCAGTTCTAAACTTTCACCCAGATTCAAAAATCCTTATAGTAGGTCAAGCTCCTGGAACTAAAGTTCACAATACAGGAATTCCTTGGAATGATCCATCTGGAAATCGTTTAAGGGATTGGCTTTCTGTAGACAGAGAAACTTTCTACGATGTGAACAAATTCTTGATAGTTCCTATGGGCTACTGCTACCCAGGCAAAGGTAAATCAGGTGACCTCCCACCGAGAAAAGAATGTGAAGAGCTCTGGCTCAGCAAAGTTTTAAATGAATTAAAGAATATTAAGCTAGTGATATGCATTGGTATATATGCTCAAGAATATTACTTAAAAGATCAAAGAAAGAAAAACCTAACAGAAACAGTAAAAGCTTGGCGAGAATATAAAAGCATCACAATCACAAAAAAGCTCACTTCTCAAATCATTCCTTTACCTCACCCATCACCAAGAAACTTACTTTGGTTAAAAAAGAACCCATGGTTCGAAGAAGAAGTAATCCCTGAATTAAAAAAATTCACCTCCCCTTTAGTTAATCAAGCATAATATTCATAATGCAAAAGCTAACACTAAACTTAAACTATGATTTTAAAATTTCTCAAGGAGATCATCTTGAGCAACTCATTCCAGAGATAGCAAAAGCTAGGCTTGAACTTTTCAAAGAATTCCCTTACCTTTATGAAGGTACATATGAAAACGAATCAAAGTATCTAAAAGACTTTGCATGCAACCCTAAGTCAATTATACTTACAGCCCATGAGGGAGATAAACTTATAGCATTCGTCACTGCTACTGCAGTAGAGTCAGGCTTCGAGTTAACAGAAGCGATAAAAGACTTAATGCAAGGACAAGGTATCGATACTGGTAAATATTTTTACATCTCTGAAATGATGGTCTATCCAGAGTTTAGATCTTTTGAATTACAAAACAAACTCAAAAAAGATATTGAAAATTATGCTCTAAAAAACAACTATAGTAAAACCTGCTTCCTCAGCGTATTTAGAGAAAATGATCACCCACTAAGACCTGAAAGATATAAAGAAGTATCCAGACTCTGGAAATTCAACAAATACCATAAAACAGAAATTAGTACTGAGTTTGAATGGAACACAGTTCAAAAAGATTCAGAGTCTAAACTTATGAATAATAGACTAGATCTTTGGGAAAAAGAATTAACTAGATAGCCAAAACCTGTATCAAAGATAAAGCAAACTCTTTACCTTTATCGTCGTGCTCTTTAGCAGCACGAACTTTAGCTTGCTCTTCATTATTAACAGTTAAAACCCCATTAATAATAGGCTTAGAAGTTTTAAGCATAACATCCATAATCCCTCTAGCAGATTCATTAGCGACTATCTCGAAGTGATAAGTTTCACCACGAATCACAGTCCCAAAGCAAATCACAGCATCATAGTGATCTTTTTCTAAAAGCTTTTGCGAAACAAAAGGCATTTCATATGCACCAGGAATATGAACAAATTTCACGGAAGCATCCTCAAAACCATAAGAGAGAAGAGTTTCTTTAGCAGAATCAGCCATTTCCTGGTTATAGTCAATATTCCACTTAGCTACGACTAAAGCTATTTTCAGATTAGCTGGATTTAACTTAGCTAAAGAATCTTCTATTTTAAATTCTGGGCGTGAATGGCGCATAAAATTAACTTTAGCAAAGAATCAATAAAAATTAATATTAAACAGCCTTATATTAACAATAGTTAAAGCTATTATCTTGTAATCAAAGAACTTAAATTAATAGAATTAATGAGTGGTCAGGGCAACCGCAAAGTCGGCTAGTACGTATGTAAGTCTGGCCAATAGCCAGTA
>CALBDR010000331.1 GCA_937927525.1 uncultured Candidatus Melainabacteria bacterium | reverse complement strand
ACATTTTATTCATAGATACTACGAACAAAGCTATACTACCTGAACATGAGAAGAGGGGTTTGTTCATTAAGCAATCTAACTTATGCTCCGAAGTTACTTTGTCAACAAACGAAAAAAGAACTGCTGTATGTTGTTTAGGTTCTATAAACATGGAGTATTGTCCTGAAGACAGGTTAGCTGAAGTATCTTCATTAGCAACTGAAGCACTTGATAACGTACTCACTATATTTATAGATAATGCTGACGCTAGAAACTACAAGAGAGCTATTTATTCTGCTTCTAAGGAGAGGTCAATCGGACTAGGCTTAATGGGCTGGCATGGGTACTTAATGAAAAATGAAATACCTTTTGAGTCTATAACCGCTATAGCCAAAGCAGCTACTATTCAAGAAACTATACAAAAAGCAGCTAAACTTAAATCTGAAGAGTTAGCTATTCGTAAAGGTGAATGTGATGATAACCCTGGGTATAGGAATAGTTATTTAACAGCTATTGCACCTACAGCTAATATATCCGTAATAGCAGGTGGAGCGACACCGTGCATAGAACCTATAGCAGGAAATGCTTATTTACAAAAGACTTTAAGTGGAAGCTTCCTTGTTAAGAACAAGTACCTAGAAAAAGTGTTGAAAAACAAGGGTAAGAACACAGAAAAAGTGTGGTCTTCTATAATTAAGTCTAAAGGTTCAGTACAGCACCTAGAGTTTTTAACTGACGAAGAGAAAAAATTGTTTAAAACAGGCTACGAGTTAGACCAAAGATTTGTCATAAGACAGGCAGCAGCTAGACAAAAACATTTGTGCCAGAGTCAAAGTTTAAATTTATTCTTTGGGCTAGTAGATGGGGGCTTACCTGCTAAATATCTAAACGAAGTACATATGTTAGCATGGGAATTAGGCGTTAAATCGTTATATTACTTAAGGTCAGAATCTGTATTAGGTCTTAGAGTAGATTACGATGAATGTTCAGCTTGCCAGTAAGCAACTGTCCGGTATTCCCAGACAGTTCAAACGGTGACATTTTGTCTCTAGTTCATGTTATAATAGGGCTTATGAAATACATGGGCAGTAAAAATAGAATAGCTAAAGACATTTTACCTATAATGTTAAAGTGTAGGAGTCCTGAGATGGCGTGGGTTGAGCCATTTGTCGGAGGGGCTAACATAATAGATAAGGTCGAGGGCACTAGGATAGGATCTGACATAAACCCTTATCTTATTCAAGCTCTAATATCCATAAGAGATTATGTAGATGACTTGCCTAAAAACAGCAAAGAATTTACCGAGAACGACTACAGAAATTTAAAGCTGGATGACTCTTATAAGCACAAGGGCTACGCAGGATTTGCTTTCAGTTATGGCGGAAAGTGGTTAGGAGGCTGGAGTCGAAATTCTTCAGGAAAAAGAGATTACGTAGCTGAGTCTTATAGAAATGCTATGAAGCAAAGTCCTAATTTGCAAGGTATAAATTTTAGAGTTTGCAGCTATTTAGAGCTAGAAGTACCCGCTAACAGTTTAATTTATTGCGACCCCCCTTATTTTGGCACAACTTCGTACAAAAATAAGTTTGACTCTGCTAAGTTTTGGGATTGGTGTAGAGCTAAAAAACAAGAGGGACATACTGTTTTCGTGAGTGAGTACACAGCTCCTGATGATTTTCAATGTGTTTGGGAAAAAGAGATTGTGAGTTCTTTAACTAAAAACACAGGAGCTAAAAAAGGCGTTGAAAAACTTTTCACCTTGTGATATAATGAAAGTATGAGCCCTCAAGTTTCAAGTGTATTGGCCAAATGGGATAGAGTATTTGATGCTATGTCTAAAGATAGAACAAGCTCAGAGATACGAAGAGAAGTTTACCGAGCCTCAAAAACAGATAACCCAACTAAAGAGTTGGGGCAGGATATGAGAAAGCTTCATCAAGCTATGGCACAATATAAATGAGTGTTCAAGAAAAAGAGAAAGGTCAAGTACCCTAGTTATCTCATAAGGCATCACAAGCGCAGGAGAGATTATACTGAATCGGACGAAGCCTATGATCTTTTTGTAAAAAAATATAAGACTGAGCCTACTAAAGAGCACCAGAGACATCATATTAATACTGATAGAGGCTGTGGATTTGCTCACAACCTAATATATCTACACAAAGACACTCATAAGAGCCTACATGAGCAACTAGAGACTTATTTGATGTGGTTTATATACTTTGGGGTTATTAAGTTTGACTCTAATGACCCTCATTACTACATAGACAATATAGAATTAATTAATATATTTAACGGACATAAAGAACTTTTTAAAGCCTTAGATGTTATAATAAGGGCATGAGTTATTTACCTACATTATTTCAATTAACTTTAATAATTTTAAAATGTGCCGGTATACTTAATGTGTCTTGGTGGATTATTATGTTACCGACACTTATCCCCTGCACTCTAGTATTATTACTGTTTATATTAGTAGCTGTCTTCGGAGTTAAGCTAAAATGAAATTTTTAAGCATAGACATAGAAACAACCGGACTAAACTATTCTACTGACGAAATAGTAGAGATATGTTTATATAGATCGGACGGTAAATCTTACACGACTAGAGTAAACCCCTCAGTGCCTATAGACCCAGAGGCTGAAGCAGTACACGGCATAAGTTTACAAGACTTAAAGGATTGCCCTAGGTTTTCTGAGGTAGCCGAAAAAATTTATAATATTATAAAAACTCATAAAAATATAGTTTTGTATAACGGTAATTTAGACTATTCTATACTTCAGAGGCAGTTAAGAGATAATGGTTTTCCTTTTTATGCTGAAGATCATAATATTATAGACCCTTTTAGGATTCATTCAAAACTTTACAAAAAAGATTTAAGTTCCTTATATAAGTTTTACACTGGGGAAGACCTTGACGGAGCACACGGGGCTAAAGCAGACGCTAAAGCAGCTTTAAAAGTTTTCGAAAAGCAGGTAGAGTTATTTCCTGAACTTAACGACCCTGAAAATGCACAAGTTTTAGGATTTGGGGAATCGTTTATAATGGGTAAATGGTTTAGATTTACAGAAGACAAAGGATATGTTTTTAACTTAGGCAAGTATAAGGACAAAGCAGTCAAAGACGTAACAGATGTTAGTTATTTCGATTGGATATATGGCTTAGACGACACCACAATAGACGAAAAGAAATTTATAGACAGCATGGTATAATGTATATATGGGTTCTAGACGTAAAAAAGAGTCTGGAGATAATTTTGATCCAATTTTTGACCATAACCATAAGAACGCTATAGCAAAGCCTAGAGTATCTAAAGGTCAAATGAGTGAAGATCTTAGATCTTTAGTCAAAGAATTAACTCCTATAGACGCAACTCCCGGTTTAAGCGAAGACAGAATAAAGCAATTAAGTCTTTTAATAGCCCATTATGAAGTAAACCAGTGGACTGAAGACGAGCTAGAAATGTATTTATACCCCCATATTTACACTATATTTTTAAAAGGTTTTACTATAGAAGAGATGGCACTAGCCTTTAATTGCCCTATAAGAAGGATAAAAGGCTGGATTGATAAAATAAGAAAGCTCAGTAAAAGTAAACTGGAAAGTTACGATGCTTTTGATTACGTAGCTAAAACTTTCGATCAGTTCGATATGATATATAAATTAGCTCTAGAAGATTATGGCATAAATAAAGGTATGTCCGAGGGCGGTAAGTTTTTAAAACAAGCCCATCAAGTTATTAATGATAAGATGAAATGGGCTTTTGACTTGAACTTGTTAGATCCTGTTAAAAACAGTGCTCAGCAGACAGTAGATGATAAAACAGCTAAGAGCAAGAAATTGTTAGATCATTCTTTGGATTTAATGCTTGAAAAACTTAGTAGCTTAGATTCGAGTGATACAATTAGTGAAGATGAGAGCACTAATACTGATTCAGGGGATAAACAAGAAGGGTAATTATCTATTAGACGGGATAGGGCATATAGCCTCTCATTACGATAAAATATTTTACGCTAAAACAGAAAGAACCTTTGATGTAATAAAAGATTCCTTGCCTTTTTATTTACAGTGGATTCCTGACAAGTACAAAGAATTGTTAGCAGACCTTATAGGATTTTTTAAAAACAAGTATACAAGAAAGTCTATAAATTTTCATATCTCAGACAAGATAGATGAGTTCAAGGCACTAGGCTACGAAGTCGACATATTAAGCCATAGTTTAGGAACTTTAATTGCTTTAGCCTTAGGAAGTAAAAAGAAAAAAGTAACTGTAAACAAATTGTTTATGCTTAATAGTCCTTTAGGTATAGATTCAAAGATTTTAAGACTTTACGTTAAAGCTAATATGTTAAGGTTTTCTAAATATTTTTATTGTAGAGACTTACAAAATGTTTGGTCAGATAATGATTTCGTGTCTAAAGATATGGCTAAGTCTTTGAAGTTCGTTGAAAAGCGAGCAGACCAGTCTACGCACTACTCAGTAAAGAATGGCGGGCATGACCATAAAAATTCCATTAAAAAGATTAAATTTGATTAATTTTAACTAAATCTTAATACCATTATGTGATATTATAGATATGTTGATGTATGAATATTGGACGAATAAAATTAGTGAATTAGAGGACGTAGAGTCCGAGAAGCTTGTTAAAGAACATTCTAAGGTAGAGCAGAGTGATGATCTGTTACCTAGACTATATAATTATCTAAGCAAGTACAAGGTACTTAAACGAAAAGAAGAAGCAGAGTTATTCACAAGGTATCAGAAGAACGGGGACTTAAGGGCTAGAAAGCTTATAGAACTACATAACTTAAAGTTAGTTATATCAGTAGCCAAGAAATTTACTTCGTCAGGCATACCTGAAGAAGATTTAATTAATTTCGGGTATATTGGACTAAGAAGAGCTTTAGATAAGTTTGACCTAAGTAGAGGTAATAAGTTTAGCACTTGTCTTACATGGTGGGTTAGGCAGAGTATAGCGAGAGCTATATCTGATACTGCAAGAAGTGTCAGAGTACCTGCATACCTAGGCGATGAGTGTAAAAAGTATAAAAAAACAATTAACAGTTTAGAAGGTAAATTAGGCAGAGAGCCTAGTGAACTAGAGATATGTTGGTCTATGGGAATAGACAGAGAAAAGTTAAATACAATAAAAAACTGTTTAAACTCTGTTATATCTTTAGACCATTCAGCAAACAGTTTAGACGAGGAATCAGATCCGTTAATAGCTAGTATAGAGGACGAGTCTAGTAACTTTGCAAGCTTAAATGATATAAACCACGACATAGCTAATGCCGTAGAAAGTTTACCTAGTCTAGAGCGTAAGATAATAACTCTTAAGTATTTACACGCTGATGATTTAACGAACGAAAAAATAGGTGAAATGTTAGGTATTTCTAAAGTTAAGGTAGCTAATTGTTTGCAAAAAGGACTTGAGCTTCTAAGGAACTCAGGATTGAAAAATTATTAATATATTATGGTATAATGTAAATACATGGCATCTGTTAGCCTAGATGATATAAAAGAGCAGGTTTTAACAACATTAGAAGATAGTTTAGGCGAAGACTTATTAGAAGATAAGGACAGGCTAAGGAAAATTCTAGTTAATGCTGTAGACGAGTTTGTCTATAATAAGAATCCCAATTTTATTAAAGCAATAAAAAACGCTAAAAGAATCCCAGTAACTATCAGGGAGTTTATGACTAATTCTGATTATATCGGGGAAACAGCTTATTGGGATCAAGTTTATAAAGATTTAGAAAAAATGTGCCCAGATGTTTGGGTAGGTGAGGTTCAGCCTACAGAAGTTATATTAACGGGAGCTACAGGTATAGCTAAGTCATACAGGACTAATATAGCCCTTTGTTATACTCTTTATTGCCTAACTTGTTTTGAAGACCCTCATTATGTCTTGCAACTTAAAAAAGATAAGCCTATAGTTCTAGGTTGCACAGCAGCTAGAATGAAAACAGCTAGAGACAACGTTTATAGGTCTGTAAGAAAAATGTTTTTAAATATGCCTTATATTAAAAAATACGGCATAGCTTATAATAAAGACAAAGAATCTGAATTAGAACTAACGGACATCAACGTTATCTTCCAAGTTTTTAGGCCTGACTTTGAACATATCTTAGGTGCTGACTTGATTGCTTTCTCAGTAGAGGAAGCTAACACGATGCAGATTACAGAAAAATCTAAGAAAGTAGTTAATGAGGGTGGAGATGGCACATACGATCAGGCTGAAAGAATTATATACGAAGCTTTAAGTAGGCGAGACGGTAGATATGGTTTCTTGAGCAAAGGCCCTAGTAAAGGATTTACTACAGGTGGAGTTTATGTTGTGTCTTCAGCAAACCATGATAACGATTATGTTTCTAAACGTTTAAAAAAGATACACACTGAACCAGACCAAGACCTTAAATTAGTTCTTAAACAAAGGAGATGGGACGTTATTCCTGAACATAAATACTCTAAAGTAACTTTTCCTGTTTTAGTAGGAACGAAAGAATATTCAGGTAAGATATTAACTCATTATGAAGCTGAGAAACATCTGTATGCTAAAGGAGGACGAGTAGAGTGGGTTCCAGATAACTGGAGATATCTATTCGAGATGAATTTTGAGAAAAACCAACGAGATATTATTGGGGAAGCTTCTACTTGTATAGACGTTTATATTAAAAAACCTGAAAAGATTATTGAGTGTATGGAGATGTTCTACGATTGCGGGTTTAAACAATGGACAGATAAACTTAACTACGATATAGGCGTTGATGGTATGCCTCGAATTATAGAAGAAAATTTACCTAATGATCTTCACAAGAAAAGGATTATGCACATTGATATAGCTACTAATGATGATAGGTGCGGTATAGCTATAGCTAAAATACACGGTAAGACTGCTGATACTATAGGGGAAGACGCAGAAGGAGATTTAATTGTTCACAATAACATAGTTTATGTTGTAGAGTGTTTGATTTCTTTGATACCAAGTAAAGGCCGAGAGATAGACATTGAAGAAGTTAGGGATTGGGCTGTAGCACTAAAAAGAAGATATGGTATGAACATAGATATATTCTCTTTTGATAGACACCAATCTAAAGAGTCTCGTCAAAAGATTAAAAAACTTGGCTTTAAATCTAAAATGTTTTCATGTAAAGATAAACCTGAATCTTACGATTATTTCAAATCTTTAATTTACTCTAATCGAGTTATGTTTCCTAGAAACGAAGACTTTAGAGAAGAACTTTTACATTTACAAAAAGACGAAAGGACAGGTAAAGTGGACCATGCCCCAGGATATAACAATGACATGACAGACGCTGTAGTTTCAGCCATATATCAATTTCAAATGCAAAGAACATATAAAAGTGAAATAGATGTTATAGAAACTCCTAGCCAAAGAGTTATAAGAAATCCAAGAAGACGCAACCCAAGAAGACGAAGGTAGTATATAATAATTCTTATGACAGAGTTAACATATACTGACATGATCGGAATAAGGGACTTAGTAGGAGAAGATGATTTTAATAGATTACAAACTGCTCTGCTGGATAAATTTCCCTTTTACTCTAAGTGTTTCGGAGAGATAGTACCAGATCCTTCAGTGTACCCAGATGCTATAGTATGTGTGTTTTGCCATCCGTTAGGATTAGAAATAGAATATGACGAGCCGAATGATTTAATCTTTTGCGAGTATGATTTAGACGAAGAAGTAGACAAAAGTTACATAGATATTCTCAGAGAGCATATTAACGTTACAGGGGCTAGTTTACCAGCTAGTGCATATTTTATGTCTTTAGAGCCTTTAATTTATGACATGCTACCTTACGAGCTAGAGAATAAGGGAGTAGTTTTTCACAAACATAAGGATAAAACAGGAGCAGTCAATTATATTTATTACAACACAGGAGAAGTTTTATTTTCTTCAGACCATAACCCAGATAGAAAAGATTTAAGTAAACAAAATGTCGTATACACAGGCAATCCAGATTTTACTGAGATAGATTTATATAAAAGTACCGTAGATACTAAGTTTGATGAAGTGGGGTTATTTCTTACTTTATTAAATAGCGATATGTACTTAGAAGAAATAAAAAATCATATTAGTAGTTGTTTAATGGAAGAGTTGTGGTAGTATTCGTTTATGGAACCTAAAGAAATTGTAAAAATTTATAAGAAGTTTTATAAAGAGCATAGTAAACCCCCGACATTAGAAGATTTTAAAGACTTAGGCGTAACTAGGCAAGTAATAAGAGAAAAATTTAAAAATTTAACTAATTTACATAAGGCTGTAAGGGAAGAGCACCCTAACCTATTTCACGATATCAGTGTCGAAGAAGCTTTAGGTAACGCTGATACTCTAGACTTAAAAGATTACAAAAGGTATGTGATCACTACTGCTGTAACAGGCTGTTTTGTAGATGAGAAATTTTTAAACTCTTTAAAACATTATTGCAAAATTAGAAAAGCAAGGTTAATAGTTTTAACTTGTTCAGACCCTGCTCACAGGACAGCAGATTGGTCGAAGTTAGGTCACATAGACAAGCGTATAACTGAGTATGTTGTCCCCAATGAAGTTTATTTAAACGATAATCTGTTTCTCTGTAATATTAAAACTACAGCTAAACAAATCAACCCTCTAACAGGGTTGAAACGCATAGCAGGAAAGACTAAATCTTTTATAATGGCTTCTCCTAAAATGAAGTTAGAGACTATAGCTGCAAGTAAAGACAGCTACCCTAAAGTAGCTATGACAACAATGGCCGTAACTAAACCTGATTATAGTTCTGAGATGTATATGTCACAAAGAACAGCTTATTTAGGAGAAAAAGACCATAAGATGGGAGCTGTAGTTGTAGAAATAGAGTCAGATAAAAAGTTTCATTTTAGGCATGTAGAAGCAGCAGGAGACGGATCTTTTATAGACGAGTGCATAAAGTACACATCAAACACTAAAAAACCCGTAAGAGCTGAAGCAGTGGTGTTTGGAGACTGGCATAGTGGCAGCACCTGTCCTGATACCTATAAAATGGGGCAAGAGATATGTAAACTAGCTAAACCTGAATATCTTTTTGTTCATGATAGCTTTGATGGACTGAGTATAAATCACCATCAAGACCATAATATAGTAGCAAAAGCAAGAGCAGCAGAATCAGGTTTAAATAGCTTGTCTAAAGAACTAGATAAATACGTAGACGATTTAGTTGAGTTAAGTAAGTTAGCTGATAAGTTAGCTATAGTGTACTCAAATCACGATGATTTTTTACATAGGTACTTGCAATCAGGTAAGTTTATAAAAGACTCAGTGAACTTAAAAACAGCATTAGATTTATGTTATGCTTACGTAAACGGCAAAGATCCTTTACAGTATGCTGTAGAACAAAGAAAAAAGATAGATAACATAGAGTGGTTGAATGAGGATAAGGACAAAGTATTAAGTGGCAGGCATTTTAACCATCACGGGCATAGAGGACCTAACGGTTCTAGAGGTTCTATGAAGAGCTTAGGACAGCATTTAGGAGCTGTAGTATCAGGGCATACTCATTCTATGGCAAGAGACGGAGATGCTGTTCAAGTAGGTACGTTTACTTTAAAAGATTTAGGGTATAATGTAGGTCTAAGTTCTTGGACTAATACTTTAGGGATTCAGTATTACGGAGGAGCTATGCAATTAATAACATTAATAGACGGGACTTATAGATTAAAGGATTAAGGTATGAGCGAAGAATACTACGAAACGGAACCAAGCGTATTAGAAGGAAGAATAAAAGACTTACAAGTTAAGCGAAGTATACTTTTGACAGGTTATAACAGAGCAATGAATAATGAAGCTATAGCTAGAATCAATATTGATATAGCACGCACACAGAAAAAGTTAGATAATTTAAGAGAAAAAGAAAAATTATTTCAGGAGAGTTTTGATAAGATGATTAATGGGTTAACTAAAAAATCTGAGGAAGATTAATGGCAAAAGTACAAAAACAAATATTAAATTTTTTCAAGACTCAATTAGAGTTAATGTTACATAACTTGAAAATGCAAATGGAACTACCTTTAGCTTTAGAGCAAAAGATTAACAATGTGATTCACGGGGTAGAGGAGTATACAAAATGAGAGTATTAAGTTTATTTGATGGCTGTGCGGGTGCAAGGCAAGCACTAGACAACCTAGATGTAGATTGTAAGTATTACGCAAGCGAGCTAGACAAATATGCCATAGAAGTAGCTTTAAAGAATTATCCTGATATAGTACAGTTAGGAGACGTTACAAAACTTAATGAAAGTAACTTACCTAAAGACGTAGATCTTATGATTGCGGGTTTTCCCTGTCAGTCGCTTTCCGTGGCTAAAAGACAGAAAGAGTCTGGACTAGAAAAAGGGCAATCAACATTATTTTGGGAGTGCGTAAGAGTTTTAAACTTAGTAAAGCCTAAATATTTCATACTAGAAAATGTTGCTAGTATGAAAAACTCTGACAGAGATAGAATATCAGAAGTTTTGGGTGTAGAGCCTGTAATGATAAACTCGGCTTTGCTAACAGCCCAGTCCAGAAAAAGATACTATTGGGTAGGAAAGCTTAATGGAGGTATATACGAAACAGTACCTATAGCCCAGCCAGAGGACAGAGGTATAATACTTCATGATATCTTAGAAGATCCTAATGACCATGCGGATAGATTAAAAAGTTATTGTATTACCGCTACGTATCAAAGAGCTTGCCCTAAAGATTATTTCAATCACGGGCAGAGGCAATTAATATTTTTAGGGGGAGTAGGAAGTAAAGATTGGGCTAAAGACGGTAAAAAACTTAGCAGAAACTACCCCCAAGGGAACAGAGTTTACAGTTCAGGTGGCAAATCTGTAACTTTGTCAGCTAACGGAGGAGGTTTAGGGGGCAAGACTGGACTTTACGAAGTCTCTCAAGAGAAGTATAATCAATTATTACTTTACTACGGTAGGAGTGAAGAAGGTAAAAAAGCTAGAAAGGAACATAAACAAACTACAGGTAAAGATGGTGGGGATAGGTCTTTAAAGAGTAGAGAATGGTGTGTTAAACAAGACCAATCCAAAAGTCCATGTTTAACTAGTTCTACAGATGCAAGAATACTAGAAACTCAAGAATGTGTAGTTAGAAAATTAACGCCTTTAGAGTGTGAGAGATTACAGGGAATGAGGGATTCGTATTCAGAGGGGGTAAGTAATACACAGAGATATAAGATGATTGGTAATGGTTTCACGATTCCGGTCGTAGAATATTTAATCAAGAACTCTGTTCTTATGGTATGATAGTAAAGTGAGAGTAGATTTAATATCAGATATTCATATAGACTTTTATATAGATGATCCTACAGGAGACTATAGAACTAAACGTTATGATAAGTTTATAGAAGAAGTCTTAGTGCCTACTGGAGCTGAAGTTCTTTCTATAGCAGGCGACATAGGACACTATAATAAACAAAACCGCACCTTACTCACTAAGCTATCTAATTATTATGAGCATGTATTCTTTACATTAGGAAACCACGACTTTTGGCTAATAAGCTCTAAACAAGAAAAAAGATACAAGTTTGGGTTTAATAGAGTAGCAGAATTACTTTCTATGGATTTGCCTAGCAATGTTCATTTCGTAGATAATGTTATAAATGTTGATAATTTTAAAGTATCAGGTACTATAGGTTTTTACGATGGGTCTTTCATGCCTGACGCAGAAGAATGGTGGAAAGAACAGACTTATAGAAAGTTCTCAGATTACAGAAGAATACCTGAAGCGGATAGCTATAGATATTTATTTGACAACTATAAGTACAAAGGCAAGTTAGAGAAAGTGGATTTAATGATAAGTCACATGAACCCCTCTAACAAGTATGAGCACCAGTCCCCTGTATGGAGAGACAATAGTAGTACGCTATTTTACTGCTTTGATGGAACCGAATTAAGGGATAGTTTAGACCCTAAAGTATGGCATTTTGGGCATACTCACGAGAAGATTAATTACAGGATAAAGGGCACAGAATTTATATGTAATCCTTTCGGCTATCCACATGAAACTGGAGAAGGTAAAGGACATATCTTGCAAATAGAAATATGAAAGTCAACTCAATTATACTTTATGACAACAAAGGGTTTAAAGTAAAGTTATATTCTAAGATACTAGAGGGTTCTGCTAAGGCTATAATGTTTTCAGTCAAAGATAGAGTTTTTGAGCCATCATACGCCTATCACAGAAATGGTACTAGGATTAAAAGTAGTACAAGAACTAGCAGTAGTATAGAAATTAAAGACAAAGACATATTAAAGGTATGCAGACTAAACTGGACGGATCACGTAATAGACAACTGTGTATCAAGCACATATAACATAGAAGTGAAAGGCAAAGAACCTTTTAGTATTTTAAAGTACGAACCAGACCAAGAATATAAGCCTCATTATGATTGTTTTTTACCTGCTATGTATAACGATAGCTTACTCGCTAACGGGGGACAAAGAATCATAACTGCTTTATTAGGCTTGCAGAAAGCACGAGAAGGCGGAGAGACTTATTTTCCTGATATAGATTTAAAGGTAACTTTAGACCAAGGTGATTTACTTCTTTTTAATTCAGCAAAAGATTCGTCTATATGCTATAGAGAGTCTAGACATGGCGGACTACCAGTAGTAAACGGGACTAAGTACATAATGACCCGTTGGTATAGAGAAGATTTCTATTCTCAAGATTAAATAAATTTAATGTTATAATTTTGTAATATCCGGGATAATAGTTAGTAAGATTTGCGACCGACATTAATGTCGTTACCAAAAAGGAGAAAAAAATGAAAAATAAGTTAGTTGAAACAACAAAATTAAAAGACATTACTCTTGAGAAGGGTACTGTATTTATTACTATTTTTAAAAACTGTACTCTGAAGAGTATACAGCTTTTAGATGGTACTGTGATTGAAGTGCCGAGGGCTAAAGTAGATTTAATACTTAATAGTCCATGGGCATAGCTAGGTCAATCCTAGCTTATAGGTACTATCACTTGACCAGTACCTGTAAGCTGAGATTACAGCTATAAAGGGAAAAAAGACAATGAAAAATAAACTAATAATAATTGGGATTGGGGCTTTGCTTTCAATCAGTCAAGCGAAAGCTG
>CALBDR010000330.1 GCA_937927525.1 uncultured Candidatus Melainabacteria bacterium | reverse complement strand
CTGGTCCTTGCGGTCCGGTCGCACCGTCAGCTCCGTCTGCACCGGCTGGTCCGGCTGGTCCTTGCGGCCCGGCCAACTGCGAGACCCAATCATAGTTGGTGCCGTTCCAAGAAAGAACCTGACCAGAGTCTGCAGCATTAGTATTCAGGTTAGAATCTACGTTTGCATCTCCGTATGCAGTACCTCCGCTTACGATTAAATTACCAGATCCGAGCAGTGATGACCCATTGATCGTCTTAATGTTTGTACCTGATACTAAGGTTGCTTGAGCATCCGTGATACCATAACCAGAAAGTGTAGTAGGCTTTCCCGATAAAGATGAAAATTCTGCAACGTTATTCATTGTATGAACACCGTTACCCATGTAGCTATGATTCTCACACATATAGTACAGAGTACCTGGAGTGCTGTCACTTACTACGATCTGAGTACGGCCACCGGCTTGTCCAGGAACGCCGACATATGTTACTCCAGTTTCATAAAGTGTAGTCTGATCTGGCTCAAGATAGAACTTAAGTGGATGGAAGCTGTTAGATGCATCAGACTGATCGAACTGATAAGTGTTGCCTGGTACGAGTTCAATGAATGGTCCTTCAGTGCCTTCAATCACATATCCGTTAGATGAGCCTGTACCTTGATATCTGTGAGCTGAAGTCTTGGACGAAACTACTACGCTGAAGACGATAGGATTAGGATCGTGAATGTACTCTCCGTACTTTTGATTCAAGACACCCCCATCCAATGAAAGCATTCTTGCCTTAACATAGTCAGAATCGAAGGTGTCTCCGAATCTAGCTTCAATATAATCTGAATCTACCAGATCAATGACTGCGTCTGAATCTAGACCTTCAGCTGGAGTAGTGAGAAGCTGTCTTGATTGAATGTAGTCAGAGTCAATGATATCGGATACTTCAACAGAATCTAAGATTCTCGAATCAAGTTCAGAGAAGTTGTTGTCTAACTGACTAAATGTTAGAGCAGATCCTTTTACAGAGCGTAGAACTATTGCCATTTTAAGCTTCTTCCGTTAAAACTAATTTGTTTTATTTATAACTCTTCGCCGTTGATTATCTCCGGTTCACCTCTCAACATCTTCTGGAGTTCTGCTGTAGAGCCTACAAATACATTCTGCGTAAGAGTCTTGTTTTCATCAGGCTTTCCTTTAGCCTGAGTAACGTTGATTTCTTGATTATTCTTATGCATCTTCAATAGAGCATGAGCATTGTCTGACTGCTGCTTAATCATACCACTCAAGACTTCAATGGCCCGAGGATGCTGCATTTCGTCAGCAACGGCCTGAGCAAGCTGAAGACCTTCTTCACCTTGGATTAAAAGACTTCTAAGAGTAGAGCGAATGAGATCTAAGTCTTCATCATAACTAGAATGCACGCTTTCCGGCATATCTTTCTTAGGTACTATGTTGCTCATAAGCTGTCACCTTCTCCAGGATATAGGAATGATGTTGTGTAACCGTAACTGTCTTCTAGATTTGCATCTAGAGGATTAAGATTAACTGTCATTCTTTGAATGAGGTTATCATCTGAATCTGAAAGGCTATATGATATACTAGGGTCCCTAAAGTCAACGATAGACTTTCTGATGATAGAGGAGTCAGAGATCGGACCATAGAACGCAGTCTTCATCTCAAAATCAAGTGAGTAGATAATGGTTCTTCTGCTTTCCAACGCTCCGTCAAAGTCGTCGGAGTACGAGATACCGATCAGTGAGATAGGTATATCCTCAGTAATATCTGGATAATCACTGAACTGCTTCATAGTAATTGTGTATGCTGGATTGAAAAAAGGTAAGATCTGTTCTACGATTTGAACTGCATCTTCATTTGTCTTAGCAAGAATATTCAATTGGAAGTTGATAATATACGGCACCGAGGTAAAGAACTTTGTTCTTTTTGTATTATCGCTTGTGACTAGTTTAGTAAAATTGTTGACCTTTGGCAACTGTCTTACTGGATCATAGTATAAGGAAGAAATCTCAAAA
>CALBDR010000329.1 GCA_937927525.1 uncultured Candidatus Melainabacteria bacterium | reverse complement strand
CAGGTACCCATTAAACTAGACAGTAGTTGTATAAAAGTTTAAAGATATGGGAAAACGAATAGCAAAAGAGATAAGAGAAGAGATTCTAAAGCGTATTAAGGAAGAAGGTGCAGGGGTAGCTCAAATGTGTCAAGAATATGGTATCAGCGATAGTGCGATATATAAATGGCTGGATTCAAGCAGCAAAATCGGTAATACGAATCCTCAATTAGAGTTAAATCGCCTGAAGCGGGAAAACCAAGATTTGCGTGAGCTTGTAGGTCAGTTAGTTTATGAAAAAGAAAAAAAACGCAAACAGCAAGAAAAGTAAAATCTAAAGTGCAAAATAAATCTCAATTGGCTAAGGAGCTTGGAGTAAGTAGAGCCTCTCTGTACTATAAGCCAAAAATGGAAGCGAAAGATTTAGAGCTTAAGAAACGGATCCAAGAGGTTCACACAAAGCATCCAAGTTATGGTCACAAAAGACTGGCTTTAGAGCTAAAAGTTGGTAGAAAACGTGTTTTGAGAGTCATGAAGAAGTTTGGGATAAAACCTCCTCGCAGAAGATCACAAAAGCCGCGAAAAGTTGATGACGAGGGTAAGTCACCTGTAAAATATCCAAATTTAATAAAAAATATATGTCCAATTCGACCAGATTTAATTTGGGCTAGTGATTTTACATATATAAAGTTCAAGGGTAGATTCATATACTTAGCAACTGTAATAGATATTTTCACACGAAGAATAGTTGGTTGGCAGGTTTTAGATAGACATGATACTTCACTCATAAGACTTGCATTTGAAAATGCTTTGAAAAGAACAGGAGTGAAACCAAGTATTTGCCATAGTGACCAAGGTAGTGAATATACTGGTTCTGAGTACATTGAAATGCTTACAAATCAAGAGATCAAGGTCTCTTTTAGTGCAAAAGCCTCACCATGGCAAAACTGTTTTCAGGAGTCTTTTTATGCTGGATTTAAATTAGATCTAGGTCATATTGATAGATTTGAGCATCTGGGAATGCTAATAGAAGCAATTCATCTCACTCTTCATTATTACAACAATCAAAGAATTCATACAGCTCTAAAAATGTCACCACAAAAATTTTTAAATAAATATTTGATAAAGCTTAAATCAACTGCTAAATCCCTAGGGATTTAGCAGTTGAAAAGAAATTCACAACTTAGGAGAAAATTGTGTCTAAAAAAAGGGGTACTTGACATGGAGCAGTGTATGCTGTGACAGCGCTTACTCCTTCAAAATTTACTGTATCTGATATGCCTATTCCGGACATATTTTTCCCCCTCGTATAAATTTATGCCCTCCTATTCCTTCTAGTATCAATTATCTTGAAAGTTTTACATTTTTCTAATTTATTCTATTTAGTATGTTAGAACTAGTCTATTTAGGGTATAGAGATAATATCTTCAAATATACTTTGGGGAAGGGGGAAAAATGCAGTCTTTAGTATTAGGAACAAACATCGATAGTTTGATCGTTCAGAGTTCACTTTCAACTCATACCAGGAACGTAAATATATCGACAGAAAGGCTAGCTACGGGTTTTAGGATTAATAAACCTTCTGATGATGCAGCAGGTTATGTATATAGTGAAAAATTAGATTCAAGAATTCGAGGTATTGATGTAGCACAAAGGAATATTAATGATGGTATTGCTTTATTAGATACAGCAGATTCATCTTTGACTACGGTTGTTGATAACTTACAACGTATTCGTGAGCTTATAGTAGAGGCAGAAGGTGGTGGTCAAACACCGGCTGAGCTTGATGCAGCTCAGATTGAGATTAATGAATTAGTAACAGAAATTGATGATTTAAGACAAAATACTGAATTTAATGGACAAAGACTTCTTGACCCAAATGCATGGTTCAGTACTACTTTACAAATAGGTCCTGACTCAAATGATACTTATAATATTGATTTTACTAATTTAATTTCAATCGATATTGAAAGAGCAGTAGACGGTAGTGGTAGTGGATCCAGT
>CALBDR010000328.1 GCA_937927525.1 uncultured Candidatus Melainabacteria bacterium | reverse complement strand
CCCATATAGTGATGAAGAAATTGATACCGAAAAATCTGATTTAGACAAAGATGGTGAAATTTCTGAATATGAAAGAAAAAGAGGTTTAGCTATTGCTAAAGCAATGAAAAAAGAGCAAAAAAGAGCAGGTCAAGCTCACTCTAGAGCAGTTGCTGATCATTATGAAGTTAAGGATGAAGAAGACGAACAAGTTGCAATATCATCTCAACAAATTAATCGACAATTGATTAATCAATATAGACAAAATTTACAGCGTCAGTATGGTCATGAAAGACTTAACAGACACGGTTACTAAATTTAATCACATCTTTGAGATGGTAGCTAGTAAAGATTTTCCTAGCACCATTGAACCGGAAATGCCAGGTTTAGATGACCTTTATAATAAAATTACCCTTATTGGTGATCTTAAAGAATATAATACTAAACAACTTTTGGCTTTAAAAAAATATGCAAAAGATCAGTTACCTGGTAAAACGGATAGTGAAATAGATGAATTTATGTCTAGAGCATTAATGAACCCTAAATACCATAAAGCACTTAGGGTTTATATAGCTCATAATAATCCAGAGCTTTTTAGTTACATAAAATAGACTTACAATTTTTTTCTTTATAAATTTTTTCTAGTTTATCTTGTTGTTTATATTTTAGAGGATCTTGCAATCCTGCATCAATAAATCCTTTAAGCCTTAACGAACTACTAGCACTTTCTGCATCACATGGGTACTCACGTGAATAACAAGTATATGTATCAGCAAAGTTTACACCAAGCTCAACACCATTTAAAATAATATCCTTCTTACTCATAGTAAGAAGAGGAGCCCTAACATGGATATTATTTTCACGATTAAGCATACATATCTGATTTATTTTATCTACGAATTGAATCGAACCGTCCCAATAACCTGCTAAACTATCAGCTTCTGCAGCTCCATACCAAACTTCACTTGCTTTTAATTTTTCAGCATATGAAAGTAATATACTCAAAAACATCATATTACGGAATGGTACGTACGATTTAGGTTGAGCTTCACCCATAATCTCATTTACATTAGGTGTTTCAATATCATTATTCGTTAAAGAAGAAGTATCTGCTATATCTTTAATAAATTCAACATCTAATACTTTATTGGTAATTGTTACATTAGGAAAATCATGTTTAGCATTTATTAATTGTTTTTCAGCAGCTATTAATTCACGATGATGTCTTTGACCGTAAAAAAATGTTACTGTATGTACTTCATTATATTCTTCAGCTGCTTTATATAAAAGAACTGCAGAATCCATTCCACCACTTAACGTTACTACTATTTTATTCTTCTTCATTTTCTTCAACTTCATCTGGGATTATTTCTTCTTCATTTGATTTATTACTATATTTCCATTCCTGTTTAATCTTATCTTCAATAACTGGTATAATAGTATTATCCCAAAGTTCCGTATCATCTTTCCACTTACTATAATAACCGAGTTTCTTACCATCTGGTAATTGATATGTAGATCCTGTTTGAATAACTGCTCCTAAACCTACAGCTAAATCTAGTAGACCGTAATACTTATTAAGACCTTTATCAAACGATAGATACATCTCACCTTCTAGATATTGTTTAACGAAACGATTCTTTACAGTTAATGCTCGCAGAATAACACCCGAATAATTCTTTTGACCGACTGCTAGTTTACCATCTGTATTCTTATCTTCCTTAACCGGTTTACGAGCCAACTGAATAGTTACCGAAGGTAGATAAACTGTAGCGGTACCACCAGGCATTGCTTTTACTAGAGATGGAAACAATGCAGCTGGGTCTTCGTAAATATGATTTGTAGCTAAGATAGTAGTTTTAGTTAGACCTGATAGCTGAGTAAGAGTACGTAGTAGAGATTTCATTGCTTTAGCTCTACTACCCATATCAGCACTTACATTACCTTTTTCTTGACGATTAATCTGTAACTGGCTTTCCATATTACCGAGAGAGTCAATTGCGAT
>CALBDR010000327.1 GCA_937927525.1 uncultured Candidatus Melainabacteria bacterium | reverse complement strand
GAGTTAACATGGTAACTCCAGCCTTATTTGAAAAATACCCTACACCAAAAAAACTATCCCTCGCTAAGTTAAATGATGTAGAAGAAGTTATTAAATCATGTGGTTTTTATAAAAATAAAGCAAAAAATCTTATTGCCATGGCTCAAAGATTAATGAGTCACCATCATGGTGAAATCCCAGAAACTATTGAAGAATTAACTGCACTTGCCGGAGTCGGTAGAAAAACTGCAAATGTAGTTTTAGGAAATTGGTTTGGGAAATCAGCTGGGGTTGTTGTTGATACTCATGTTAAGCGTATTACGAATTTACTAGGCATTACTAAAAGTAAAGAGCCTGAAAAAATAGAGCTTGAATTAAATAAAATAGTCCCTAAAAAAAACTGGGATAAATTTAGTTTATGGTTAATTTCTCATGGAAGAGAAACATGTATAGCGAGGCGCCCAAAGTGTGCTGATTGCGCACTTAATAAATATTGTGATACTTATAAATCAAATACTTGAAAAATTTAATATTTCCTGAACAAAAATATATTAAATTATAACCAAAACTTAATATAAAACGTATATTTAATCTTCATCGAGATGAATTTACTTCATCAAAGGAGAGTAATAATGAACGACGGATTATATCTAGAAAACTTCATGGATGAGTACTACGAACTAGAAAATGAAGAAGATATATGTGACTTAGTAGAGGGAATGAGTTTACATGATGGCATAGAAGGTCTAATGAACTCAGAATATCGAGAAAAAGAAGACTTGGACTACGAAACAGACTACTAAAGTTCGGTCAAAATTAAATATAAATGAAAAAGCCCCCAAAGATGGGGGCTTTTCTCGATCATAATATTGAAAAGATTTTAAATTAAGAAAGATACTAATAATAACGCAATGATATTAAGAATCTTAATCATAGGATTAATAGCTGGACCAGCTGTATCTTTATAAGGATCACCCACAGTGTCACCAGTTACAGAAGCCTTATGTGCCTCTGAACCTTTACCACCACAGTGTCCATCTTCTATATATTTCTTAGCATTATCCCAAGCTCCTCCACCAGATGTCATAGAAATAGCTTGGAAAATACCAGTAATTATACTACCGACAAGTATTCCACCCATAATTCTCGCTGAAGACATAGCTTCATAAGAGTTAAGGTAAAAAGCCCCCATCGCAGCAATTAAAATAGGAATTAAAACTGGAAGTAAAGCAGGTACAACCATTTCACGGATAGCTCCTTTAGTAACTATATCTACACAAGTTGCATAGTCAGGTTTAGACTCAAACTTCATAATCCCAGGAATTTCACTAAACTGTCTTCTAACTTCAGTAACCACCTCACCAGCAACCTTACCAACAGACTGCATAGCAAATGCGCTAAATAAAAATGGAATCATACCACCAATAAATAGACCAGACATTACATATGGATCTGATATATCAAAACTAGGCATAACTAAATCTGTACCAAAATCAATATTATGTCTATCTATAGCTTGCATTAAATCAGCTTTAAAACACTTAAATAATACAATAGAAGCTAGAGCTGCTGAACCAATCGCATAACCTTTAGTAACAGCCTTAGTAGTATTACCAACCGCATCTAATGGATCAGTAATTGCTCTTACTTTAGAGTCCATGCCAGCCATCTCAGCTATACCACCTGCATTATCTGTGATCGGACCATAAGAATCAAGTGCAACAATAATTCCAGCCATTGAAAGCATGCTCATAGCAGCAACCCCAACACCATAAATTCCAGCTAAGGAGTAAGCAGCTATCATCGCAGCTACGATAACGATGATAGGCGCAGCAGTAGACTCCATCGAGATCGCTAAACCAGCTATGATGTTAGTCGCGTGACCAGACTCAGAAGCTGAAGCAATTTTTTTAACTGGAGAAAACTCAGTAGAAGTATAGTATTCAGTAATTACAACAAATAAGCCAGTTAATGCTAAACCAATTAAGGCTGCGTAAAAATAGTTAATATTGGCATAAGGCATGTCAACTAAAACCAAATCAGTTATGAAGTAAAAACCAATAGCTGCAACAATACCACTTACGCTAAGACCTTTATACAAAGCTCTCATAACATTGTTACTTCTGTCAAGCTTAACAAAGAAGTTACCTAGAATAGAAGCAACTATTGCTGTAGCACCCATCGCCAAAGGATATAAAACTGTAGATAAGTTACCAGCTTCAACTTCTTTAGGATAAAGAAGATAACCAAGTAACATTACTGCAGTAGCAGTTACCGCATATGTTTCAAATAAATCAGCTGCCATACCAGCACAATCACCAACATTATCACCTACGTTATCAGCTATAACAGCTGGGTTTCTAGGATCATCTTCTGGAATTCCAGCTTCTACTTTACCAACTAAGTCAGCTCCAACATCAGCTGCCTTAGTGAAAATACCACCACCAAGTCTAGCGAAAACTGAAATCAAACTGGAACCAAAAGCAAGACCAATTAACGCTTTGACGTTATCTTCGATTTGGTCAGGGAAAGCATTAATTAAATATGCAAAAAATAAAGTTACTCCAAGTAAACCAAGACCTACGACTAGCAAGCCAGTAACAGCGCCGCCTCTAAATGCAACATCAAGAGCTCTTGTAATTCCGTAGTTTGCCGCTTGGGCTGTTCTTACATTAGAGTTAACCGAAACAATCATACCGATAAAACCAGTAGAACCACTTAAAATTGCACCGATTAAGAAACCGATGCAGATCTTTAAACCTAGTGTGAAGTATATGATTATGGCAAGAACCATACCAACTATCGCAATAGTCATGTACTGTCTTTTAAGGTATGCCATTGCACCGTCCTGGATCGCATTTGCAATTGCTTGCATCTTCTCATTCCCTGTATCCAAGCGGAATATCCAGAAAGAGTATAAGAGACCAAAAATAATTGCTAAAAAACCAGCGAAAATACTTATATAAATTATCTGATTAGGGGCCATATCTAGATAAATCATACTAGAAAAAAGTTTCATTTTTTGTTTAATTTTATTAATTCTTATTGAAAAAATTTTTTTTAGGTGTATTATTGCTTATATGTCAGACTACAAAAATCGCATGGAAAAAGCAGTAGAGGTCGTTGAGAAAGAACTCATGACCATCAGAACAGGAAGAGCAAATCCTGGAATTTTAGATAGAGTAAACGTTGAGTATTACGGATCTAAAACTCCACTAAAAGGTATTGCTAATATTTCTGTACCTGAGGGAAGAACATTAGTAGTTAATCCTTTCGATATGTCAGCCCTAGCTGATATCGAGAAGGCTATCATCGAAAGTGATCTAGGGCTTAATCCTAGTAATGACGGTAAAAAAATCATTATCACGATACCTGAACTTACAAAAGATAGAAGAGAAGAATTAGTTAAACAAACTAAAAAAATCATAGAAGAAGGAAAGGTTGCTGTAAGAAACGTAAGAAGAGATGTTTTAAATGACGCTAAGAAATCTGCTGAGATGACTGAAGATGAATCTAGAAATTTCTCTAATGAAGTTCAAAAAGTTACCGATAAATACATAGCAAAGATTGACGAACTTTCTAACAGTAAAGAAAAAGAATTGTTGACTATCTAAATTTAGAGAAAACAAGTTTAGATAATTTCAAAAGTTTCTAATCAAAATTAGAAAAGTAAGCCAATATATTAATAAATCATGAATAACAAAGACTTAGACATATATGTTCTGATTAAACAGGTACCTGACACGAGATCAAAAGCAGGAGTTAACCCAGATGGAACCATAGACAGAGCTAAAGCTGGGAAAATGTTAAATCCTTTTGATGCGTATGCACTGCAAGCCGCTCTAAACGCTAAGAAGATGGGTGGTCCAAATTCTAAAGTTACTGCTGTAACCATGGGTCCACCACCAGCAATTGATATTCTTTATCAAGCACTCGAACATGGTGCAGATAAGACTTTAATGTTATCTGATAGACGTTTAGCTGCTTCAGATACTTTAGCTACTTCCTACGCACTTTGCCAAACTTTAGAGTACGCTTTCAAACAAAATGGTCGCCCTGGAGATTTAATTTTCTGTGGCTTACAAACAACAGATGGTGATACTGCTCAAGTAGGGCCTGAAATTTCAGAAAGATTAGACTTTACTCAGATCACATACTGTGAAGACTTTTCCATTTCGGATAACGAAGTGCACGCTAAAAAAATCATAGAAGGGGGAACCCAGTTAGTGAAAGCTCAACTGCCATCTTTGATTACGATAGCTAACAGTTACCAAAAACTTAAGTTTAAAACTCTTCGTGGAGCTCAATTTGTTCAAGACATAAAGAGATCATCTAAAGAGGAGCAATCTAAATATGTCGAAATCATTGATTTAGATGCATGTCATGCTGAAGAATTAAGGTGTGGTTTAGCTGGTTCACCTACTATCGTTTCTAAGACATGGAAAATTGGTGTTGTTGGTGGTAACTGTAAAATGCATCAAGGTAAATCGGTTCCAGATTTAGTCGGAGAAGTTGTCCAAGACTTACCTATATTAGAGGAGTTTGTAAAAATATAATGGCTGGAGAAGTAATGGTTGTAGCCGAACAAGTCGGCTCAAAAGTAGCACCTGTAACCCTAGAATTACTAGGTGAAGGAAAGAAATTATCAACGAAACTTGGAGTTAATTTATCGTGTTTTGTTATCGGACATAACATGCAAGATGCGGTCCAAGAAGTAATTAAAGCGGGAGCAGAAAAAGTTTATTTAGCAGATCACCACGAATTAGCTGAATATAAAACTTTACACTACAGAAGAGTAATCGTTGATGAGTTAGGCAAGTGGACAACTCCACCTCATACGCTTTTAATGGGCTCTACTACTACAGGTAGAGATTTAGCTCCTAGGGTAGCTGCATTCTTTGAAACTGGGTTAACAGCAGATACTATTGAACTAGATATTGGTCCTTATGAACATACATCAGGTACAGATGAAACTAAGTTAGGTTACTTCCCAGAGTGTTTATATGCTTCTAGACCTAGCTTTGGTGAATCACTAAAAGCAAGAATTTTAGGACCTTGGAAAGATCCACAGATGGCGACAATTCGTCCAGGTGTTTTCCCTAAACCTGAAATGCTCGACTCAGCTCCAGAAGTTGAAATCGTTAATGTAGCTTGTAATTTTCAAGGTAGTGACTACCGTGTCGAAATTAAAGAAACCATCCGTGAACTTGAGACTAAAGTCGATATCACAGCAGCAGATGTAATAGTTGCTGGTGGCTATGGCTTAGGCTCCGGAGAGGGAATTGATCTTTTAAGACAACTAGCTGATTGTTTTGAGAACTCTGTTATCGGTGCTTCAAGAAAAATCGTTGATTTGTCTTGGATAGATTACCCACACCAAGTCGGACAAACCGGAAAAACGGTCAGACCTAAAATTTATATTGCATGTGGCATCTCGGGTGCACTTCAACACAGAGTTGGCATGCAGAAATCTGATCATATTATCGCTATTAATAAAGATCCAGATGCCCCTATTTTCTCTTTTGCTGACCATGGAATAGTAGGTGATCTTTACCAAGTCATTCCAGAAATGATTAAGCAAATTAAATCAAAAAGAAACTCTGAAAACAAGGAATTGAAAAATGCATAATACAGACAGAATTGAATATGACATCGCTTTAGTAGGTGGTAGTCCTTCAAATTTAAGCTTGGCACATACTCTTTTAGAAAAATCTAAAGCGAGTCCAGATCTAAAATTTTCTATAGCTATACTTGAAAAAGCTAAAGACTTCGGTTCTCACATAGTTTCAGGCGCCGTAGTTAACCCTTCAATTTTTAATAAAGTTTATCCTAACCACGTAGCTGATAGTATGCCAATCGAGGCTATCTGTAACAAAAGTTACTTCTCGATAATGGGTTCAGAAAAGAAATGGGACGTCCCATCTTTAATCACCAGAGCAGCCGCTCCCGATTTCTGCAAAGAAGGTTACTATATTCTGACTCTTTCTCAAGTTGTATCCTGGATGGCAAAGCAGCTAATGGAGAAAGTTAAAGACGTTCCTAATGTAAAAATAGATTTCTTCCCTGGCTTTGCGGCCACAGAGGTAGTTTATGAAGAAGATAAAGTAGTAGGTGTAAAAGTTGATAGAACCGGAAATGATCACGACGATATACTTTATGCTAAGTTAACTTGCTTTGGAGATAAAGGTTTCCTTTCTAAAGACATTATCAAAAAATTCAATTTGGAAACTAATCCTCAAATCTGGTCTGTAGGAGTGAAAGAAACTTGGAAACTTGCTGACCATATTGACGATCTTAAAGGAAAAGTTTGGCATACTTTAGGTTATCCGACCCTAGATGGCACTCTAGGTGGTGGTTTCATCTATGGTTTACAGAATAAACGTTTGACCATAGGTCTAGTTATTTCTCTTGATAGTGAAAATCCAAATATCCATCCACAGAAGCAGCTCCAAGAATACAAAAAGCATCCTTGGTTACAGAAAGTTTTAGAAGGTGCTGAATTAATGCACTACGGTGCAGCTGTACTACCAGAGGGTGGTTACGCTAGTTTACCTAAAAAATTTCAGGTAGATGGTGCATTATTCTTAGGTGATGCTTTAGGTTTACTTGACGTTAAATCTCTTGCTGGAGTAGACAAAGCTATAGAATCTGGCTATCTCGCTGCTCAGGTT
This sequence comes from uncultured Candidatus Melainabacteria bacterium, assembly GCA_937927525.1. GTDB lineage: Bacteria > Cyanobacteriota > Vampirovibrionia > LMEP-6097 > LMEP-6097 > DT-14. Next base: position 988 of record CALBDR010000327.1, on the reverse strand, counting down.
GCTTATGGAGCGGTAGCAGCAGATGATTATAGCGAAGCTAGGTTATCTAAATATCAAACTAAACTACTTGAATCACCATACATGGATAAATTCAAAGAAAACAGATACTTTAGAAAAGCCTTTGGTGAAAACCCTGAATTACTTAGAGACTACTTACCGACTATTTTAGACTCAGTAGATAAGACTGGAAGTCCATATATAGGTTCAGTTAAATTAGGTTTAGAAAATCCAGTTAAGAGGGCTAAAGCTGCATTAAGAGCTGCTCAGTTGCTGAATAACGCAAAAGAGCTTAAAGAAGATGTTACTTATAAAGCTGGTTACCTTCATATTGATCCAGACTTTGATAAAGATTTAATCGCAAGATGTTCTTCAGATAAAGACTTTGCTAAAAACACTGTATTCAACCGTGAAGATGCTGTCTTTTACGCTAACACTCATTATGATGAGCATCCAGATCATATCGATGAATTTAGTGCAGAGACTTGTTTGAGTTGTATACAGAGATACGAAGCTAAGAATTTAGATGTTCCTTGTGTATCTGACTGTACAGCAGAGGTTCATAGGCTTGATATTAGTGATAATAATGTTAAAGTACACGGCATGTCACTTGAGAACTGTGTTCAGTGCAGGACTTGTGAATTAGTATGTCCTGAGCAGAATTTGAGAGTAAATCCTTCTTATGCTGGTTCTGGTCCTGATTTTATTGGCTTATAAAATGAGAACCCTTTCCATAATTGGCTCCACTGGCTCAATCGGAACTCAACTCCTAAACATAGTTAGAGAGCGTAAAGAAGAATTCAAAGTCATTGCGCTTTCAGCGCGTAACAGTAAAGACTTACTGATTAAACAAATAGCAGAATTCGAGCCAACTTACGTTTATATAGAAAACATAGCAGCTCAAAAAGAAATCGCATCTAAATTCCCTTCAGTTGAACTACTAAAGTCAACAGAAGAAATTGCCCAGATAAATAATATAGATATTTTTTTC
>CALBDR010000326.1 GCA_937927525.1 uncultured Candidatus Melainabacteria bacterium | reverse complement strand
CTTTTTGTCTCCATGGCTTACGTCCACCACCTCTAACTTCAGTTCTCGTAAGAGCTTTAGCTTTAGCACTACGTAAGTTAGATTCTTGCATTACAGTCGCTAAGTAAAGTAGATGCTTATTAGGCTCTAAAGCTAACAAATCTTTATTAAAGTCTGCTGTAGACTTTTCTTTACCGCTCTTATCTAGAAGTTTTATATTAGACATGATTTTCTTACCTTATATATGAAATACAGAATGATTATTATAACAATTTATACAAATAAATTCTCTTTGAATTTATTAAGACTTTCTAGAAGTTCCTCGATGATTTTGTCATCCCACTTGTCACCTTTATCTAGAATCTCTTTTAATTCCTTGTTATTAGCTGAGAAGTACTCAAACCATTCTTTCTTGAAGTCTGAGATTTTGTTATCTTCGATATCATCTAGTAAACCTTTACCTGCCGCAAAAATCACTGAAACTTGTTCAGCTACGCTTAATGGTGAGAATTCATCTTGAACTAGGATTTGAACTGATTTCTTACCACGAGTGATTTGTTGTTGTGTAGCTGCATCTAAGTCAGAAGCGAACTGAGCAAATGCTTCTAATTCTTTAAACTGAGCAAGCTCTAGTCTTAGCTTACCAGCTACTTTCTTCATAGCTTTGGTTTGTGCTGCACCACCAACCCTAGAAACTGATAAACCTACGTTAATCGCTGGTCTGATACCAGAGTTAAATAAACCAGTATCTAAGAAGATCTGACCATCTGTGATTGAGATTACGTTAGTAGGAATATAAGCTGATACATCACCTGCTTGTGTCTCAATGATAGGGAGCGCTGTAATAGAACCAGCTCCATGAGCATCTGATAATTTACAAGCTCTTTCTAAAAGTCTAGAGTGAATATAGAAAACATCACCAGGGTAAGCTTCACGTCCAGGAGGTCTTCTTAGTAATAGGGACATCGCACGATAAGCCCAAGCGTGTTTCGTTAAGTCATCATAAATACATAAAACGTGTTTTCCTTGATTAAGGAAGTATTCAGCGATAGCAACGCCAGCGTATGGAGCTAAGAACTGCATAGCTGAACTATCTGTAGAACCGGCGTGAACTACGACTGTATATTCCAAAGCACCAGCATCTTCTAATTTTTTAACTGTTCTAGCTACAGAACTCTGTTTCTGACCGATAGAAACATAAACACAAATCGGTCTTTCAGAGCCAGGAACATTTTTTTGGTTAAGAATGGTATCGATGGCGATAGCTGTTTTACCAGTCTGTCTATCTCCAATAATAAGTTCTCTCTGTCCTCTACCGATAGGGATCATCGCATCAATAGAAGCGATACCAGTCTGAAGTGGTTCGTGTACTGACTTACGCTCGATAATACCAGGAGCGATTTTCTCAAGAGGCATATATTTATCAGCTTCGATTTTAGGACCGTTATCTAAAACATTTCCTAAAGGATCAACTACACGGCCAAGAATTCCTTCACTTACTGGTATAGAAGCGATTTTACCAGTGGATTTAACTTGAGCACCTTCTTTAATGCCTTCGCCTGTACCTAAAAGAACAACACCTACGTTATCTTCCTCTAAGTTAATAACCATTCCATTACTACCATCCTCAAATTCAACTAACTCACCGTTAACTGCATCGCTAAGACCGTAGATTCTAGTAATACCGTCACCTGAACTAAGTATAGTACCTACGTTAGAAGATACTTGAGTGTCAGGGAAATTTTGAATTTGTTCTTTTAAAATTTGTGTAATTTCTTCTGGTTTAATAGACATAGGGCTAATGTTAGCAAATTTTTTTCGCTTTTTGCTAAGAACTGGATCTAATGTTTAAAATACTTTATTCTTTTATAAGTATGATTAAGTCAAAATCTCTTATCTCTAGAATATTTTTAGCATTTCTTCTATCATCAGCATTGCTTTTAAGTATTCACTCAGTGAAGGCCGTTTTTGATCCAGCTTGGGTTAAGGTCGAAGCTAAGTACTCTCAATTAACTGGTGAAGCGACGAAAATTTTAATGCAGAAGTGTAAAGACTGTCACACAGCTAATACTGAATATCCTTTTTATTCTCAGTTTCCACTTGTTAAAGATCTTATTAATGCAGATATAAGAAAGGGACGTGCTTACTTTAATATGGATAATGAAATTTTCCTTAAGCGTTTTGATACTGATATCAGTACTTCTAGTTTGAATCGTTTAAAGACTGTTCTTGAGGAAGGCTCTATGCCGCCGATGCAGTATAAAATGATTCATTGGGATAGTAATTTTTCTAAAACTGATAAAGATATAGTTCTTAAATGGATTGCTGATTTAAGTGAGAGTGATTTTCTTTCTATACCGAGTAAAGAATCTTTAGGTTTGAATCCTGATAAGGTTAAGCTTGGAGAGCTTCTTTACCATGATAAGAGGTTGTCAAGAGATAACAGTATTTCTTGTGCTAGCTGTCATGATTTAGCAAAAGGTGGAACCGATCAAAGTCAATTCTCGATGGGGATCAATAATACACCAGGTCATATTAATTCACCTACTGTTTATAACTCCTCATATAATATTAAGCAGTTCTGGGATGGAAGAGCTGAAGATCTTGTCGCTCAGGCACATGGTCCAGTTCATAACCCTGCTGAAATGGGATCTAACTGGGATGAAGTAATAGCAAAGCTAAAAAATGAAAACGAATATAAGTTTTTATTTAAAAAAGTTTATGGTAGTCACGAAATGTCTGGAGAGAAAATGGCTGAAGCTATTGCTACATTTGAAGAGTTTTTAATTACTCCAGGATCTAAGTTTGACGATTACCTAAAAGGTAATAAGATGGCGCTTAGTAAAGTTGAAAAAGAAGGATTTGGATTGTTTAAAAAATATAACTGTAATAATTGTCATAATGGCGTAGCCATTGGTGGTAATTCTTTCCAGAAGATGGGGATTTATAAAGATTACTTTGCAGATAGAGCTACAGGTGAAAATGGTTTAGATGTTTTCCCCATCGCTAAAGAAGATTTAGGTAGATATAACGTAACTAAGTCTGAAGCGGATAAGCATGTTTTTAAAGTCCCTACATTAAGAAATATAAAAGATACTTTCCCCTATCTTCACGACGGAACAGTGACTGAGCTTGCTCAAGCTGTGAAAATCATGGCTGAATATCAGGTTGGAAAAGAGATTCCTGAAGCTGATGTTGAGAAAATTGTTTCTTTCTTGAAGACATTATAATTAAATTATGGATTCAGTAGCTCGATTTAAGCAAAGATTCCAAAATTTCGAAAAAAGCTTTGCTTTACTTTCAAGAATTAATGCTCTTGAAAAACTTTCTAAAGCTGAGGAATTGGGCTTAATTCGGGCTTTTGAGATTTGTTGATAGAAATGAAATTAGTCATAAAATTTTTGTAATCTTAAGAATTTTTCATTCGTCTAAAATTAACTCTTCTTCTTCCATTGCTCTTAGTGCTTTTTGGATTTCACGGTCATCAATATCTAATCCCTTTTCTTCTAGGGCTTCTTCGATTTCTCTATCAGTCATGTCTGCACTTATGACTACATCATTTTTACCAACGTCATTCATGTTTTCAAACCAGCTTTGAGTCGTGAAAATTATTTGAGCTTTATCACTTTCTTCGTAATCTTTTTCAAAGTCTAAGTTTATTTCAAACCTCTTACCGAAATTGTTTTCGACGTATACAGGCTCATCTTCTTCACCGTTTAATAAGTCATTCCCAACTTCTAAGCCTTCCTCCTCAATATTATTGAATTTCTCTCTTATTTGATTTGCTCTGTCTAAAGCGTTTCGCAAATCATTATCACCTTCATAAGCTTCAGCTCTAATCACTTGCCTATTTAGGTCTGCTGTATGTGTTTCTTGATTTTGGAAAATTTTCCCTAGATTAAAATCTGCCATATTTTTTTATCCTCTATCTTTTACTTCTACATTAACTTTAAGAAATGGTTATCTAACTAAGGTAAAAGACTTAAAACAAATTGTGCTTGTGCATTAGCTTGTGTGACCATACTTGCACTAGTCTCTTGTTGGATTTGGTTTGTTGCAAAATTAGTGGATTCTTCTGCTATATCAGTATCGTTAACCTGTGATTTAAATTTGACCTCATCCTGCCAATTCTATTAATTTCATAGTCTACAGTTTCTTGTGAAACAAAACCCGTGGTGCCAAATAAGGCAGGTATATCACCTCCAACATACACATGAGCTAAATTAGCAACAATGTAATTTGTTGTATCCGCTGGATTTGCGCTGCTGCTTTAGTCAATTAAATTGGTTTCACCATCTTCTGTCCCACTTTGGATATCCCATGTAGAGTTTACATTTTCACCTAAAAGACTGGGGGCATCTTGGAAGGGAGTATCTCACATTCGCTCTCTAGCATTTTTTAAGTATTGTACTTGGGCATTTATTTGGGTTTGAATTGCATTGAGTTCGTCAATTGAGTTTGTGCCATTTAATGCTTGAATATATAATTCTTTAATTTTAAATGCAGATTGCTGGGCTTCGATTAATCCTGCTTCTGTTACATCTAAAAGGCTAAATACTTCAGTTATATTAAGTTGGGCTTTGGCTATTCCTCGAAGTTTAGTGTCTAATTTAGCGTTTATAGAAATAGCAGCAACATCATCCCCTGCTCTATTAATTCGAGAGCCTGAAGATAATTTTTCTACGGCTTTTCCACCCTTTTCAGAGAAATAATTTAGGGATCTCGCAACTGTTTTATTTAGAATATTATTATTGACACTAAGCATTGTGGATAAAGTGTTTACTCCTTTAACCACACCCCTTAATTTTTAAGTGCTTGATATATTCATTTATCTATATCGGCTAAATGATCTAGAACTTTAGTGCTATATCTAAAACTAAAGTCTAATCTTTAGTTAAAACTAAATATTTGCTCGCAAATTCATACCCATTTACGTTAAAATAATACGTATGACATCAGAACTTGAACTTTTAATGCCTGGGGGAAGCTTTGAAAAAGTAAAGCACGCACTAGCATATGGCGCTGATGCAGTTTATGTAGGTGTGCCACGTTATAGTCTTCGTGCTCGTGAAAATGAGTTTTTCGATATAGATTTAGTTCAGGAAACTGTGGATTATGTCCATAAACAAGGTAAAAAAGCATACTTAACTTGTAATATTTATGCTCATAATAATAAAATCAACGGTTTCATGGAAGCCATGGCTGAAATGATGAACTGTAAGCCAGATGCTTTTATCATGACTGATCCTGGTTTAATCGCTCTTACTAAAGAAAAATTTCCGAAAGCTACTATTCACTTATCTACGCAAGCGAACAACACTAACTGGGCTCAAGCTAAATTCTGGAAAGACTATGGTGTAGATAGAATTATTCTTGCACGTGAGCTTCAGGTTAAAGAAATCCGTGAAATTCACGAAAATGTTCCTGATGTAGAATTAGAAGCTTTTGTTCATGGTTCTATCTGTATGGCTTATTCTGGAAGATGTCTACTTTCTAACTATTTAAGCTATAGAGATGCTAATCAAGGAACTTGTTCACATAGCTGTCGTTGGGGTTTTAAAGTTTACGCTAATGATGATGAAAGATATGATTTTATGGGGCATTTTGATGATGTCGATAAAAACTATGTGCCACTTGAAGGGGAATTTGCTCTAGAAGAGCCTCAGCGTAAAGGTGAGTATATGACAGTCGATGAAGATGAGTATGGTACTTACATCATGAATTCTAAAGATTTATGTGCGATTGACTATCTGAAAGATTTAATCGAAGCTGGAGTTATCAGTTTTAAAGTAGAAGGGCGTAATAAGACAGAATACTACGCAAGCGTAGTAGCTAGAGCTTATAGAAGAGCTTTAGATGAGCTTGCTCAAGAGGGTAAGTTAAGTCAAGAAACTCGTAATCATACTCTTTACGAGCTTTCTACTACTGCTAATCGTGGTTTTATACCTGGTTTCTACGCAAGAAACGCTAAAGCTAAAGCACAAGAATTAGAAAAAGATCACTGTGTGCAAACGCATTTGTTTGCTGGAAAGCTTATTAGCTATGATCCTGCGACTCAAGTAGTTGAGCTGCAAGTGAAAAACCGTTTAGATAAAGGTGATAAGTTAACTTTCATTAGCCCTAGTCAAGAATTTGAATTAGAGCTAAATGATTTTTATTATAAAGGTCACCCTGACTTTGTTCCAGAGGGTGTTAGAGAAAACCAAATCAAAATTACTGAGCACGCTCACGGTGGTGGTAACAATATCTTTGTGAAAATGCCAGAAGTCTTAAGTGAAGGTTTTGAACACGCGATTTTTAGAATGCCTTATAAAGAAGCGCAGACTTTAAGACAGAGAACTCCTGTTGTTAGTTAAATAGGAAGTTTTATAATTTGCTCTAAATGATCAAGTGCTTGATTAAAGTTTCTTCTAGCTTCATTAGGATTATCTGAGTAAATATTATGAACGACAAAGTCAAATAGACCTTCATTAAGAAGATCTTCTATTTGAGGTAATCTAGTTTCTCTATCGTAGTCGACTCTTTCTTGAACCTCTTCTTCTGTTATGCCTTGACGATTTTTAATACTAGCGTTTGTTAAGTTTGTATCGGCTTCAGTAAGCTTGAAATCTTCAGCTGGAAATTCATTAGGATTACTAAGATCAATTAAGTCATTTCTTGAATATCTTTTTGTAGGAGTTGATTTTATCAAAATTATTTTTGCATTAGCACCTAAGTTTTTTTTTATTTCTTGAGCACCGATTTCATCTGTCACCATAACAACAGGTCTTCCAGTTGCTAAAACCTTTTTTAATTCATTATTATGACCACCATAGTGCTTGCCATTATATTCAACAGATTCGAAGAATTCACCACTCTTCTTCATCTTTTCAAATTGCTCTTTTGTTACAAAGTAGTAATCTTCACCCTCTTTCTCTCCCTTTCGCTCTGGTCTAGAGGTGTGAGATATTATCTTTGAAGCTGATCCATTTTCAACTAATTCTTTTTCGAGGCTGCTTTTTCCTGTGCCTGAAAGACCAGTTAATACTAAAATTTGATCATTAGGTCTTAAATTTAAATCCATAATTCTATAATAGTTTTAATTAGAATCATCAGTATTAAATATCTATTAGATTAGGTGGTAGTGATTAAGAAAAATTTTAATCTTTTACTTTAAAACTCGCTGTTTTTTAAAGTTGAAAATGAAACTATATGTTATCCAGATTAAGGTAACACAAAATATTATAAAGATGAAACGAAGTCCTATGTCAGTTTCTATGAAGAAACAGCCGGAGGCTGCGAAAACTAAAGTTAGTAAATAAACAACATATGAAATCTGCTTATGATTTAAACCTAAATTCTCTAACTGGTGATGAATATGCTCTGAATCTGCTTCCATTATTTCTTTATTCTTTGACCATCTGCGCCAAATGGCTAAGCTTAAGTCTAGCAGTGGCATAGCGAAAATTAATAAAATAACAGGACTTAAAATTACTACCGTAACTTTTTTTGTAAGACCGAGACAAGAAATACAGGCAAGTATAAAGCCTAAAAGATAGGCCCCATTATCCCCTAGGAAAATACGGGCTGGGTTGAAGTTGTAGCGAAGGAAACCCATACTAGCTCCAGCAAGTGTAGCAGCAAGAACTGCTGCATCTGGTCTGTAGAGAATCGGGCTGAGGTTTATTGCCCAAATG
>CALBDR010000325.1 GCA_937927525.1 uncultured Candidatus Melainabacteria bacterium | reverse complement strand
ACCATATTTACTCTATGACGAGGTTCACTGATTTTTGATCCGAATGTTAATGTAAATTAATTATTTGGATTGGTATTACAAAAAGACATCAAAAATATCTATTAACTTCTTTATATATATATGGGTACACCATCAATATCTGCAAAAAGACCAAATGCAGCTCTAGAAAGACTCTGGAGTAGGGTACAAGATTTACTTCCAGAAAAAGGTCCTAGATTTAGACCAAGTATTAATAAAATTGTAGAAGAAGAGCAAGCTGATCCGAAGCAGGATCATGCAAAAAGAGCTGCTACTGTAACTGAAAGTTTAACGAATGACCCTAATAATATTAGCCTTCAAGGTATTCAATATATTTTCGAAGACTTTTTTATTGCTAGAGAAAATAATGGAAACATAGAATTTAAAGTTAATGACAATGCACAAATCCTATTACACGAAAATCGTGATCAAATAATCAGTGCATTAGGAGTGCTAGCTCAACATAGCCTAGAGCAAAAATCAAGTGAATTAATTCCTACGGCGAATGGAGATAAAGCAAGAAATGATATGGCACTACAAATCCTTAATGGATATGTAGACTACGCTAGAGGAAACAGAAACTGGCTACATCCTAATTTGCATGTTAAACCTATAATAGAAGTGCCGACTGTTGATTCTGTAAACATTCAATCACCTGTCACTCTAGATGTTTACAATCCATTTAAAGGAGCGTTTTGGACAGCTAATGGTATTCATTTTCATAAGCCTGTAGATGTAGCAGTTAGTGGTCAATTAAGTGCAAGAATAGACTATAAAGATCACGTTAATATACCAGTAGTAGATATACTAGCTTCAGAGCAAAACTCCACTAAACATTTCCAAGCCATTGCTGCTCTAGCAGATGCAATGACAAAAAATGATACAGGAGATATTGTTAGAGTTAACTTCAACAAATCTTTCAAGTTTAAATTAAATGGTATCGAAAGAACTTACAATCAAAACTCTTATAATAAACAACTTTTCCCATATAGACATAAAAACCATCTTGGAACTCAAATCAAAGGACAGCTACTAAAATCATTACAAGATATTTGTACTAATCCAGTCCTAAGGTTACAAAGAGAAAGAGACGATGTAGGTAGCATGGATAGAATCTATAAATCTATCGGCTGGGGACTGACAAATTTTATACCGGAAAATGAATATGGTGAATTTGCAGAAGCCGCTGTAGACTTAATCCAAACAGTTTCGACAGATACAGCAAACTTCAATCAACGTCATGATAGAGTAGTAAAAATTATCAAAGCTAACGCTGAAGAAATTCATCAATTAGAAAAAGCTTATGAAGAAGCACAAGCCGCTCAGAGTAAAGATCCAGAGGATGCAAGTTTATTAAGGGCATCAAAAAATGCAGAAGAAGCTTTAAGAACTAAAACTCAAGAAGTTGAAGCTAGTTATCAATTCTTTGGTAAAGCATTAGATAAGTTTGAGGATATAGATGTTAAAAGTCTTTTCCTAAGTAAATTACTAGGAGAGAATAATAAAGATCATAATGGTTTAGCTAAGCTTATTGGTATTGACCCAGATGAGCTTAGAGCAGATATGGATTTGTTTATCGATAATAAAAGAGCAGAAGCGACAGAAAAAGTAACTACGACACGTGAAAGATATGAAGCTTTAATTAATGAAGCTACTGATACTGAGTATGAAGCTGTAATCAATGCTGCGATGAATTTAGATGATTTGGATATTAAATATCCACCAGGAATAGACTTAGGAAGCTTTGATGAATCTTCAATCCAAACTTTAGCACTAGCAAAAAGAGAGCAAAAAGCAGAGATAGAAGTTTTAGCAGTAAGCAAGTCCGGAACAGCAATTACCATAAACCTAGATTCACAGAATGGTATTAAATCCAACATTATTTCACTTGAAAGAGAGTTAGCAGCGACTAATGACCCTACCATAAAAGAAGAAAACACAAAATTAATTGATCTTTTAAACTCATACAGAGACTTTCATGAAATAGCTAGATTAGATGCAAAAATAGAGTCAAATAGTGATGACTTAGATTTAATAAATTCATACTCTAATAGGCATGTAAGCATTGAAACAGCCCGCAATGAATATAATCAAGCAAAAGAAGATTTAAATCAATTTAATTTAGATTCATATAAGCATGAATTAGAAGCTGAGTTTCTAGAAGATAGAACACAAGCTATGCAACATGAATCATACAGATTCATTACTTCTATAAACCCTTCAGAAAAACAAATGGATGAAATCTACGATAACCTTTTCGATCTATCAGAGTTATACGATGATAAAGCTACTAATGGCTTAGATTTTGATCTTCTTACAGAAAAGATTAGTATCTATCTTAAAAAACTTTTAGAAGTTTTAGGGCTTTTTGGAAATGAAATCAAAAACACAGATAAGGAAACAACAGTAAGCAATGAACAATAATCAATTAGCACTTCTAGTTAAAAAATCAGAGATTGACAAAGAAGAAAAAGTTAACTCAAGAAGATTTAAAATGGCTGAGCATTTTCTAAAGAATCTTGGTAATGGCTCTGACTGGTTAATAAAAGAGAACTTAAAACTACTTTACTTCTATAAGGACTTTGATTTTGTAATAACAGCAGTTAAGAAATTACAGGAAGAAAATGAAAGTGAATACTTAGCTAAATATATTGAAGAATTTTTCAATGGCAACCTAGATGTCGACGATCTTTTAGAGTCGCAAGAAAGAGTAAGGAAGTTAAGAGAAAGTCGAGATAGGATGCTTAAAGAGACCGAAGAGACTAAAACTAACGAGAATATATCTTTACTAATGAATTGTCAAAAAAATAATGTGCCAAACTTTGTAAGTAATAATGTTGGTAACGCCTACACTAAATCCAAGAGATGCTAACAAAGTTGATACCAGCTTTGATAAGAATAATTTAACAGCAGTCACTAAAGATAAAGCTTTTAAGTTTGCTAACCAGAATATCCATATAATTAATAACCTAGAGATTAAAGCTTTCCCTATCGATGAAAATAGAACAGACTACAGATTAGTTAATGGTCAAGGTGAAATAAGTGCTCCCGATTTTCAAAAACTAGTTTTAGAAGTAGAAGATAGCTTTCTTGAAAATTCAAAAACGAGCTCTAAGCTAGTTGAAATTGCGATTAATAAGAATATTCCTTCAGCCTATAGTAGCGCCGCGAAACAAGCATTAAATTCAGTAATGAAACAACCAGGAGTCGGTGACAATGATGATCTTTTAGCCGTACTTGTAAATGGATATCAAAACAGTTCAAATAATCACCAGGTATCAACAGCTTTTGATTTAATTGATAAGTTGAACCTGAGAAACTTATCACTAAATGAAGCATTAGATGACTTCAGGCAAAAGATGAGTGCTTACGGTAAAGTCGGTGAATCATTCATAGAATATGGTGAATCTTTGATAACAACAGTTTTAGACAGAAGAGCAAACACTGAAAATTATTTCTTAGAAGGCGAAAGCCTAGATAGTATTTTAGAAGCGAATGAAACTCTTGCAAAAAAAGCTAGAAAAAGTTATGCAGCTATTCTTACTCAAGCAGCAAAAGAAACGAGTATAGATTTAACGAAACAAAACACTGGTGTAACAGACTACGCAACAAGATTTGAGGAAATCTTAATAGATTTAGTAAGCTATCCTGAATCTAGTCAAGAGTATAAAGATGCTGTATTAAGCTTTCATAATACAGTTCAAAGTTTTTCTGAAGACCAAACTTTAAGCTCTATGAAGAAAGAAGCATTAGAGCAAAAACTTGAAATGATAAAAACAGCAAATCCTTCTAAAAATAATGCAATGGAAAATTTGCAGAATAGTTTCCAGGCTAAACTAAATACAGAGTACAAACTATTAAAAGATAGAAACGAAAACTTTACTGATGCTTTAATTCATGTAAGAGAAATCTTAGATAAAGTAGAAGGAATTTCTACTTTAGATAGAAACAACCCTTCAGCAGGGCTTTCAAGTAATATCATGCATTCTTTATTAGCAGAAATAGATCCTAAGAATGCAGACACTTCAAAAGCTATTAACCCAGATTCACTAGAAGCGTTACTTAGTGGAGATAAATTCACACAGAAAGCAAAAGCAATGCAAAGTACTTATGAAAACTTTTATAGAACTGAAATAGAAGATGAGATTAGAACTACTAGTTTACTTCCAAAAACTACAACTAATGCTGCTATTTTTGATATAAATAATTCAACCGCTATGGTTTCATTAAGAAATGCTTTAGAGTTACCGATGTATAAAAATAATCAAGCAGCTCAAGATTTATTAAATACATTAAATCATCCACAAACAGATGATAGCTCAAAGCAGCTTGCAATCTATGATTTCTTTTTAGGTGAAAGACAACAAAACATCAATTCACTATTTCCGTTAATAGACCTTGGTTGTGGAAATATTTATAATCTGCGTGAAAAGACTGTTGCAGATATAGAAGTTTTAAGAGACGAATTCCGTTTAGAAAAAAGTTTAGTTAACCAAAGTTCAGAAATCAACCTAGAGCACGTAACCCAAAGATATGGTGAAAACCTTTCTAAAAACCTTAGTGAGAGTATAGCCATGGTTTCACATCCAGCAGAACAAGAAGCCTCGACACAACCAATTGTCGATAAGTGTAAAAAAACAGCAAACGCATATAAAAGTAAATTTAATACTAGCTATCAAAGTGGTAAAGATTTCTTCGTTAACTTTATAGAAAGGTTATTGAAGAATATCGAAGATATTTTCAACGTAGATTATAAAGGTAAAAAATATGGACATGCATAAACATCGAGCACTATTAAAACAAGGACAAAACTTAGATACCTTTGAAGAAGATTTAAGAACTTTAACTAAAGCTAAAAACTTACAAAGCCTTATAAAGACTTCAAAGAATGAAAATGAAATTAAAGAAGCGATTAAATACTGTCACTTCTATATTTATTTTGAATTTATCCAAGAAACCTTAATGGACCTGTATAGAACTTCTAAGTCAGAAGAAGTTAAACAAATGATAATTGACCTGCATAATGGTGACCTAGATGTTTCTGCACAAGCTGAAATCATTGAAATAATGAAAGATTCTAGGGAAATTCAAGAAGAAGCTGAGAAAGCAAAAGATAAGTTTTTGAATGAATTTTTAAATATTGATTCTAGTAATATTTCTACTGAAAATCAGATGATGAAAAGTACTCGGGTTTCTGGGTAAGCTTAATGCTTAAACAAACTCAATACATGAGGATCTTTTCTCTCAATAGCAAGTCTAGCTGGAGTTCTTTTTCCCCGATCTTCAACTTTGGTTGAAGCACCATATCTTAAAAGAGTGGGTCTTCTCCAATTTGAGTGGATAAGGTAAATACTGTAATATAATTGTATGGG
>CALBDR010000324.1 GCA_937927525.1 uncultured Candidatus Melainabacteria bacterium | reverse complement strand
GTCTAATAGTTTCATCTTCTAAATCTTTATTGTTTTCTTCAATAGCCTTTTGGTGATCTCCTATTTTACCAAATAAACTACTAATAGTTTTCATCTCTTTTCTTGTTTTTGGATTGGCGGCTAAAATATTATTCATGACATTTTGACCTTTAACCATTTCATTTCGAAAAGATTCTGTTGCAGCTTGAACTCCTGTCATTTTTGCTGAATTTTCTACTAATAATAAAGGAAGCCAAGCAATTGAGCAACCCCACTCTTGAACATCTAATCCTGTTTGAGGGTGCTTGCCTTGAAGCATATTATACCAAAGACATTGATGTTTAATGCATTTTTTTTGAAGTAACGGACATTTTCCGTCTGGATCGAATATCGGCATTAATCTTTTGCAGCGACGATCACGTTTGCATATTTTACGTTAGCAGCAGGAACTGTTACAGAAACATCTGCTGTAGCACTTGCTAAACTTCCACTAAAAGGGTGAGAGTGTGATCCACCACCACCTGTAGAACCAGTAACAGAGGGTGTATCCGGGCCTTGGAATAGGCTTGGTCCTTGGAAGGATGGAGCGCCTTGACTTCCTGCTGCTTTTGTTGTGTAAGGGTGGTCATGAACTGGTATCTGTGGTGTTGATAAAGTATGTGATGCAGTAGTCTTACCAGCACCAAAAGTCGTGGTGAAAGAATCGACACCACCGTTAGAGGCTGTACCAGAAACTACTCTTAGAGCTTTATCATTATGAGTTGTATCTTTAGTCCATCCTGTAGGAGCAGCAGTCTGTACAAAAATTTGTTTTGTTCCAGAAGGAACACCAGCACTTCCTAAAGCATCTTGCACATACGTATTAGAAGAAAACGTTCCAGTTACGTATGCATTGGAAGAAAACGTTCCAGTTACGTATGCATTGCCAGCTAGATTTCCTATATTAAGTTCAGAATTATCAGCTACTGCAGGTACAGTTAATTCGTTATATCCGGACGTTGAGCCATAAAGTCTTAATTTGCTCATTTCGGCTTTCCTACTCTATTATTCTTAATATTTTCGCCTATAAATTTTATACTAAACAAACCATTCTCTAGGCGCTGTATTGAGAGTCGGTTCATTAACTACACCAGTAGTAGGTGGAGTAGGCCAATTGTCATAACTATAAACACCGTTCCAAGGATAACCTGCTGTATCCGTAATATCTCTCAAATTTTGACGGTACGATACCCAACTTTCTCTTTCAGCATCAGTAAAAGGTGAATCGGGTAGAACTGTCCAATCCGTTGAAGATAGAAAACCATCTCTTAATCCTACGACAGCCTCTAATATTTCAGCATCTGTTAAATCTGGTAATGGTGGAGGATTTTGCTCTTCATGAAGTAAATCTGCATGGGCTGTTACTGCTGCTTTGGTCCACGCAGGAAGCTTTGTGATTTCTTTGTTGGGCTTTGCTCTCTCTTTGTATTCAATTTCACCTTCCTCACCGTACCACTGCAAGGCATGAACATCTGAAGGAGCATTAATTCCTTTTTCAGAAAAATTAATTTCTGTGTATGGATGACCATCAACAACTATAGTGCCATCATCAGGAATAATTGTAAGTCTCATTTCTAAACCTTTCCCATTATTACTAGACGTTTAGTCTTTGCATATATTTATATAATTACTCTTCACTATCCAATAAATTGTGTTATAGAATATCTTCCATACCATTGATCCCTAAAATCTTCTGGTATAGTTACTTTCTCGACTTTATGATCCAATATACCCGGAAAAATAACAAGTCTGTTGTTTCTCGGATCTATTTCCAATTCATCTTCAATAAAAAATCTTCCACCCTCAAAATTTTTGGGTTCTCTAAAAAGAGTTAGTGTTGCAGTGAAATATGAAGAATCGTTATGGTAGTCGTATTCTTCATTATTCTCATAATAGTTCAAAAGTATGCTGTGGTCGGCTTTAGTACAAAGTTTCTTGAACATCTTATGGAACCGTTCTAATCTCTGTGGGAAACCATACATATAAATCTTATGAGAATAAACATTTATATCAGATACTTCTGGCTCTT
>CALBDR010000323.1 GCA_937927525.1 uncultured Candidatus Melainabacteria bacterium | reverse complement strand
TGGTTGGCATATTTTTGATACAGATACTCGTACCTTGGAGTTTATCCCTAATCCAATGACGATGTTTGCTAAGATACATTACGATGATAGCAACACGACAATGGAGTTGGTAGTAAACCAAGAATTTGATCAGTACAAAGACAAATACGTAAAAGTAATCATTCGTGAGAAAACTAACCCATACTGGTTTGATATCTTTATCGACAAACTAGAGAAGGCAGGTCCTCACAATGTACAAGTTGTAGAAGACCATTTGCATCTTGACCTCGAGTCTGACGATGAGATTGTTAATGAAGCTGAAGATACAATGACTATCTTGTCAAAGTATATCGAAGCTCTAGACATTAGTACCGACAAACAACTCGTTGAGCAGACAATAAAAGACCTGTATAATGAAGCGCTTACAATAGCGTAACACTCTATATGATTCTATTCAAATATATTCGATGGAAGAATATTCTGTCTACTGGCAATAGCTGGACAGAAATAAAACTCAACAAATCTAAGTCGACGCTGATCGTGGGGGAGAATGGTTCTGGTAAGTCTACCATCCTCGATGCGTTGTCGTGGTCTTTGTATGGCAAGGCATTTCGCAAAGTCAACAAAGTACAGATGATAAACTCTATCAATGGCAAAGGTGCTGAAGTACAGGTAGAGTTTATGATTGGTAAAGACAACTACCAAGTGAACCGTACTATCAAGAAGTATGGGTCGTCGATGTTTGAGATACTGAAGAATGGTAAGCTAGTAGATCAATCTGCCAATTCTCGTGACTACCAAGAGCATCTGGAACGTCAGATACTCAAGATGAATCATAGATCGTTTTGTCAGATCGTAGTACTTGGTAGTGCTACGTTTATGCCGTTCATGCAACTGTCAGCTCAGCATCGAAGAGAGGTGATTGAGGATCTGCTAGACATTGAAATCTTTACTACAATGAACACTCTCCTTAAAGAGAAGGTGTCTACTAACAAAGACAGTCTACAGCAGGTCGTATACGATACTGACATCCTAAACGAGAAGATCGATCTACAGAATCAATATTTGAAGACAGTCAAGGATGACAATGATAAACGTATCCAGCAGCACCACGACAAGATAGAAAAGTCTCGTAGCGAGATACGTGACTACGAGCAACAAATTGAAGAACTTAAAACTCAAGTACAGAATCTAAGCGAACAGATTGCAGACAAGGACTCTGTATCTAAGAAGAAGAAAAAGATCGAGCAGTTGGAATATAAGCTCAAAGATAAGATCGCATCGCTAGAGAAAGAAATACAGTTTTATGATAACCACGACAACTGTCCTACATGCAAGCAGGACATTGATCACGAGTTTAAGTGCAGTACAGTTGAGAATAAGAATAGTACGTTGACTGAAACGTCAAAAGGATTTGATCAACTACAGGAAGAGTATCAGAAGGTAACTGACCGCATGGAGCAGATATCTGATATTCAACAACAAGTAAATGATCTGTTAAATGAGATCAACAGTAACAACTCTCATATCAATGCTATCAATCAAATGATTGGCAGCATCCAAAAAGACATTGATCAACTGCAGTCAGAAGACCAGGATACCAGTGAACTAAGTGTTAAGTTAGACGAGCTTAATCAGCAGCTAGAAGCGTGTCAAACACGCAGAGAGGAACTTTCTACTGAGAAGAGTGTACTTGATATTGCTCAGCTTATCTTAAAGGACAGCGGTATTAAAACAAAAATTATCAAACAGTACGTACCGGTGATGAATAAGTTGATAAATAAATATCTCGCCGCAATGGACTTCTTCGTACAGTTTGAGTTAGACGAGAACTTTAACGAAACTATCAAGTCGAGGTTTAGAGATGAGTTTAGTTATGCCTCCTTCTCTGAAGGAGAAAAGATGCGAATTGATCTCGCGCTTTTGTTTACTTGGCGAGCTATTGCAAAGCTACGCAATAGTGTCAGTACCAATCTTCTTATCATGGATGAAGTATTCGACAGCTCATTAGATAACACAGGTACGGAAGAGTTTCTAAAGATACTCAACACTCTTGTAGATGATGCAAACATATTCATTATATCACACAAAGGTGATCAGCTTTACGATAAGTTCCACAGTGTGATTAAGTTTGAGAAAGTAAAGAACTTTAGTAGGATGGTAGCGTGAAATTAGTTAAGTCCAGTGATCCAATTCTTCACAATGCACCCGAGCGCTTCGATTTCAACAATCCACCAATGGACCCTAAACAGCTTGCCGATGATCTAAAAGAGGCAATGTTAAAGTTTAGAGGTGTCGGCTTATCTGCTAACCAAGTAGGAATACCGTACCAAGTGTTTGTTGCTGGTGATCCAAACGATCCAGATAATATTATTAC
>CALBDR010000322.1 GCA_937927525.1 uncultured Candidatus Melainabacteria bacterium | reverse complement strand
AGTCATAATATAACTCTGAGTAGTACTAAGATCTGCATGTCCTAGAGCTATCCTCAAGTGATTTAAGGGTTTACCTTTACCTGAATTGATTGTGACAAAAGATCTTCTCAAACTATGTGGACTTATGCTTTTGAGACCCGCTCTTGAAGCAAGCTTACTAATCTTCTTGCTCAATGCATTAGTATTGTATGGTGTCCGTGCATTGCTTAGAAAAAAATTGTCATAGCTAACTGCCATAGTAAGTCTGACTTTCAAATACTCTAAAAGCTGTTCATATAGCTCCTTACTGACACCTACAATGCGATTTTTGTTACCTTTTCCCAGCCATACATAAACTCTTCTTTCTTTCAGATTAACATCTTCAAGCTTTAGCTTACAGAATTCAGAAGCCCTGAGACCAGTATTAGCGAGGAAACAAACTATAGTCTTGTTAATTAACTTTGCATAGTTACTATTAGTACTAGCTTCTATCGACCTATAAAGAATCTCAATCTGTGATTCAGTTAGGGAAGTTTTTTTAGCAGGTATATAGCGTTTAGGTTTCATTTCTTTCATTTTCACCCTCAAAGAATCTTTCATTGAGCCATTCTCCACTAAATACTTAGCTAAACTCATAATTGCGTCATAGATATTTCGCTTTGTGCTAAACCTCTCTGGAGTAAAAGAGCCTAAAACCTCTCTGAGATTAGTCACTGAAATAAGAGGCTTATTTGGATATTTACCTAAAGTTTTTAGATATAGCTCAAAGTAAGTCTTGTAAATCTCAATGGTTCTTGGAGCTAATGGTTTTCCAGTCAGCTTTCCAGTTCTACACCAATCAAGCCAATAGTAAACTTCACTCTCAAGTTCAGTGAAAGTCATGTCTTTCGTTCTATCTGTATATTTGCTGACTTTACCTTTACTAACACCAGTAAAATGTTCAGATTTCCATTTAAAATAAGTATCAACTTCTATTGTATACTTAGATCTACCACGGTAAGAACTAAAAATAGATGGTAGATAGCCTTGCTTACAATAGTTCTGGACTGTTCTTTTGGGAATACCTAGGTCTTCAGAGACTTCATCTACAGTTAAATATTTCATTGTGCACTATCCTTTTTTTTTAGATTTAGTGCGCAAGTTACGCAAACTATTTTAGAAATTGAAACTAAGTTATAATTTTTGGCTCTACCAGTCAGGGTTTCACAAATCACCTTTTAACCGATTGGTCGATGGTTCAAATCCATCCTGGCGCACCAGTATTATCAAAAAATAAAATGGACACCTTGTGTGTCCTTTTTATTTTTTAATGTGTGCTTGAAGATTCAAATTTTCTCCAATGGTTAAATCTCGAGTGCGCAAGATCACGAGGTCTAGTAAAAGCGAAGCTTTTACATCTAAAAAATTAAGTATTGACACGCCCTCCCCATTGTGATATTATCTTATGTATGGATAGTGATGTAATTAAATTTAGACCTCAAAACCTAAGGGAATGGGCAAGAAACAACGGAGAGCTTATTATGCGTGCAGAAAAGCGAACTGCTGAAGAGCTCTCAAGAACGAACCCTAAAGTCGATGATACATTCGGACAAGAAGCTAAGAAGATAGCTGAAGCAATCCTTCCGAATGGTGAAAGTTCTTCTTTTATTAGTAGAGCAATTGCTAATGCAAGAAAAGTCCTAGGAAATACCGAGGAAAAAGTTGTCAATTTGGCAGAAGCTGTAACAAAAGATGGGTCACCACTTAATCAGATTGCAGCTGGTCGACTAGATGCTATTCTTGCATCAGCAATTACTTATTTAAATGAAAGATCACGAAATGCTCTAGCTGAGATCGGTAAACAAACTAAAAGAAAATTCATTACTATTGATGAACTACTAGGAGTGAAAAAGAACGGGCAGGAAGATTTACCTAATCAAAAATTTAGAGAATTCATAAATTTGGCGATTTTAAATTACGAAGATCCCAAAATGCAAGTGAATTATACTCCATTTGAGGATGAAAGATACGACCTTGCCGAAATACCAAACGCAGTTAATTCACAAATAGAACCACCTGTAACAGAAGAAGAACCACCTGTAACAGAAGCAGAAGTTGCTAAAACAGCAATAGCTTCCATGGAGACAGCTGAGCGTCTATCTTTAGAAGGCTTAAACCACCTAATAAAACAAGGGGAAGATGTCCCAGCTTTATTAAGAGCTTTAGCGCGTGCTAGAACTAC
>CALBDR010000321.1 GCA_937927525.1 uncultured Candidatus Melainabacteria bacterium | reverse complement strand
GGTAGGGATATCTGTGAGCATCGAGTAATAACAGGAAACAAGACACCTGATTGTGAAGGTCTTCTTATTTATCTTGATGGAGTTGGCTGGACGCCGGGTAGTTTAAGTGATGTATGTCAAGGTGAATTTGTACAAACAATGGTTCCTTGTACTGGTACTAATGGAGATGTTGGAGATTACTCTTGCTGTCTTGATGTTTATGATGGCATAGCTATATGTTCAGGACCAACAACAGAACAGGGAACTAAAGAACCTGAATGTGGAGATTGGGAAACATGGAATGCAGAAACTCAATCATGGGACACAGGAGTTACTGCAGATGATCTTTGTGAAGGACAAGAAGCAGATCAAATAAGACCGTGTTATGCATGTTGTCCGGAAGATGTTCAACCATTCCGTGGTAGGGATATCTGTGAGCATCGAGTAATAACAGGAAACAAGACACCTGATTGTGGACAAGAGCTTGCTAAGAGTGACACAGGTCAGTGGTTGCCAGTTGATTTAAGTCAAGTGTGTCAAAAAGATTTTGTAGATGTGATTGTTTCTTGTACTGGTTCTGGAGGAGATACATCAGATTTCTCTTGCTGTCCTGATGTTTATGATAGTCAAGCAATATGTGAAGGACCAATATCAAAAGAAGGAACTAAACCACCAACATGGAGTGAATGGTCACCATCTACAGACACTGTATGTATAGGTGAAACGTTTACTCAAACAAGAAATCCTGAGGGAGAATGTGCACAATATTGGGACCCTGAAACAAGAAGTGCAGAAGGTACTTTTAATTGTGATACCTGCTGTGAACAAAATGGTTTTGTACCTCCTAATGCAAATTGTGATTTTTGTTATGATGAATTGAGCTTAACTGTTGAAGGTCCTTGTAATGGAACTCGTTGTAAACAATGTAGAGCTTGTAACTGTGACGATGCAGGCTACGAAGAGGAATGTCAAGCTCCTCTAGAGTGTGAGCCAATTACTGTTGATTATGATCCACCAGGCCATGATCCTGGAACTGCAACAGTTACACTTGAGTGTTGTGAGTGTGTAGAACCATGTGAATATTCTGAATGGACACCAGATCCTTCAACTGTATGTGAGGGTGAAACGTTTACACAAGAAAGATATGTACTTGTTGGTCCTCTTGAAATCTGTGATGATATATCACGACAGGCAACAGGAACTAAGATCTGTCCTACTCCAACTACTACAGCTTCAAACAATTCTATATCATTTATTAATGAAGTATTTGAAAATCAGACATCATGTAAATATGACGATCCTATCTGCACAAATAATTGTGATGATATGTGCATTGGAGACAATTGTACACAAGTCTGTGTATCTATCTTAGCTGACTGGTCGAATGAAGAATGTCAGCCAAATATCACAACAATGTCAACAATAGAAGGTGGTGGATCGAAACAATGTTAAGACACACTAAACGAAAAAAAACAAAGCTTGAACTATTAAAGTGTAGATAGAGAGCTTTGTAATTGAGCAATTATATTTTTTATATCTCTTTGATTAAAAGATTTTGAATGTTTTTGCTTAACAAACTCCTGAAAGAGTTTTTTGTGTCTCTCAAGACTTAAAGCAATATTTTCAGATTTTTGTGATGCTTCTAACTCTGCGGTTGGTATATCTTGAGGATTATCATTATTCATATAAAAGGTATTTAATATTATTAAGTAAATTAAAAATGATAGTTGAAAATACTTTAATCTATAAAGAGTATTTAGCTTTACGTGAAGAAGTAAATAAACATAAATGGTATGAATCTGAAAAAGCTGGAAAGGATATAGGATGGTCAGCAGCATTAGTTGACTGGACAATAAAGTTTAAAACTCATTGGGTTGAGAGTAAAAAAAGATTAAGTAATAATAATGAAAACTATAACGGTTAATTTAACTGTAACTTCAATACCGTCTGCTGTCAGCGAAACAGAACAAGAAGTCCCATGTCCGCGTGTAAATTTTTGGAGAACAGCCGTACAAACAACTGAGTTTATTACTACTCCAGGTGTTTATACTGAAACTCAAACAATAGAAGATACAGATATTTTTGGAGTCGATGTTTTTACGTGGAATAACTACATTGTAGATGTCACTGACTTGGAGCCAAGCAAAGATGTTATAACAACTATACAGCCGGCTGAGCTGTCAATGGATCAGACAAAAACATCCATACAATTTGCTTCTGAGGGAGTTTATAACATAACTGTTAAAGTTACAGAAATAATTTAAAAATTACTTTTTTTCAATTCCCCAGCAAAATTCAGATTGAACTATTAAAGGATAATTTGTTTTAAGCAAAAACTCTTTTACAGCCTTAGTAACTCCTGGCCATATTGTATCATAATCATGTCCTGCTAAGATTCCACCAGATTTTACTTTTGGATACCAACTTTCTATGTCTAGCTTTACACTTTCATACGAATGATTCCCATCAATAAATACAAAATCTAAACTATCATTTGGGTAAAGCTTTGCTGCAAGCTCAGACGGAAGTCTGATTGGATTTATAACGTTTTGTACGGGTAGCATATTTTTTAAAAAACTGCGAAACAGTACTTGACCATCCCAGCCTTCATTAGCACCATGCCAGTGATCAACACAATCAAATTTAATATCTTTTCTTGAGTTGTAAATCTCAACTGCCATAAAAGCTGTACTACGACCTAACCAACAACCAACTTCAACAAAATGAGCTTTGTCTGTAACTCTCTGAACCATTTTTTTGTATAATTCTAAAAAGGAAAACCAGCCAGGTATATCCTCGTAAAAATGTTTCATTGGCTTTATTGTACAGCTACTAAATTAAACGACGTGTCAATCTCAGTTGTTTCTAAAGAAGGGTCTGTTTTACTTACAGCAATACCCCTAAATCTAATATTAACGTTTTGTGCTCCCGTATCTGTAACTTCTATAATTCCATATTGAGTAACCCAACCCGTTCCTGAATCTTTAATAACTGGACCAATCTTGTAAGGTCCACCTTTTGCTCTGCCTTCTTGGTCTAATGCTGCAGCATGACACACTTTTAAACTTCCATAATTATTAGGACTTGTTCCATCATCATATGCTAAAGCATGCATATCACCAGAAATTACTAAAATTCTATTATTAAGTTGATTTGTGTTTATAAAGTCTACAATTTCCATTCTGGCAGCATGATATCCACCCCAGTCATCTTTAAGATTTGCAGTAGACGAGACCCAGGGTTTTGTGTTTGCCCAGACGATGACCTCGTTGTTGTTTTTAGCTGATAACATTTCATTAAAAAACCATGCTTTTTGATCTGCTGAAAAAACTTGCTGTCTAGAATCAGTTGAAGGATACTTTCCTTTGGGTTCTCTCTCACTCCTGATATCAGTTACTATAAAACGAACTCTTCCTCTAACAAAGCTATAGTATGGAGAATCTTCTATTCCTTCTTTTGCTGAAGGAGGATGAGGCACTCTTCTTCGGTAGGCTGCTATTGCTGCTTGTCTGGATGGGTTTTCTTTACTTGTATCATTTGGACCATAATCATGATCGTCCCACATATAATACATGGGTAAATTTTTCCAACAGTTGTTTTGCCTGCTTGCACTAAAAACAGTATCATAGGTTTGCTGGAAATCAGCTTCTTTATTAGATATTAAATCACTATAATGCATATCTCCTAAATGAATAAAAAACTCTATTTCACCATTCACAGCTCTATCTGCAATTTTATCATATATTTGTTGATTCGATGCAAATATAGGAGGCTGCAATCTAGGTCCAGACCAAGAACATGATGCAAATCCAAACTTAAAGCTGTGAGCTCCATTACTCGGAGTTCTAAAACTGCCGACATAAGCATCCAATGGATTAAGATCTACATCCACGATACGCACAAAATATTTTACATTTTCTAAAAGATCTGATACACGGAATTTCATCAAACCAAACTGATCTGGAGTTGAGCTATCACTATTGGTAACGTCTGTTGTAAAATCAGATGATGTTGAGAATTGAGCTCTAAATAAATTCTCATTATTCGGATCAAGGTCGGAAATTTTAGCTGTTAGATTTACTGTCATATATAGAATTTAATTTAATGCTATCCACATAGAAACGGTTCTCGTGAACTGTATGCCATCTCCATTAATAGGTAAAGTTTGTCCTAAAGTATTTTGATATATACTATAAAGTTTATCAAATTTAGCTTTGTTGAAAAAATCTGTGCTTTTTAAAACGAATTTATATGTACCACCAGCACGCTCGTAAATATAATCTTTATGAGCTTGATTTATATAAAAAGGTCCGGGAGTAGTGCTTAATGAAGGAATTGGTGTTTTACTACTACCTGATAAACTCCATGTTGTAACATTATTTCGATAATCATATGAGCAACCTACAGCTCTACTTTTAGAAATTGGATTGCTGTATCCAAACCAAAAATCTCCCTGAACTTGATTAAAGCCAAATTGTTTTATACAAAAAGGTTTATAACTTCCGACATTTCCTTCTCCGCATAAAAATCCATTACTTGTATCATTTTCAGTAACTACAAAGAATGATCTTGAACTTGTTCCTGTTAAAGCGATAGAAGAAGTTTCTATATAACCTGTAGTCGAAAAATAAACTCCACGAGACGTTAACTCATAAATTCCTTTTAACTCTCCATCGTGATAGCCCGATAGCCCACCAAGTGAATAAACATGTTTTTCATTAAAGTTATTTTGTGAAGGCAAAAGCATCCAACAAACCATATTATCCCAAAAGTTATTTGCCTTCATTTGTGAGACAAACTCATTTATTAAAATTTTATTTTCGTATGAAATGTTGTAATTAGTTGCAGCAAAATACTTACTTGTGTCGAAATCGAATTTGTAAAAAAACAAGTCTGGATTTGAAATGAAAATCATTTCAGAACCGATATTACCTTTAGGCAATGTTGCAATTTCTGGAATAACAGGTTTAATTTGAAGATTCATTTTCTTTCATTAATTATTAGTAAACTTGCAAAAATACATTAATTAGAATAAATAATATTATCACATTATGGGTTTAAAATTTCTTACAACAGAATTACACGAGTCGCTAGATTTTCTCGTAGAAGAAAAAAATTCACAAGAGCCTCAAAAGTATTATATAACAGGTCCGTATATGATGGCTAATAAGAAAAACCAAAATGGCCGCATATACGATTTACAAGAAATGGAGCGAGAGGTAGAAAGATATACCAATGACATGATCAAAACGAGACGCTCTATCGGAGAAATGAATCATCCTCAATCAACAGAAGTTAATCCTATAAATGCTTGTCACCTAGTAACGGAAATGAAACAAAATGGAGACTACTTTATTGGCAAGTCTTTAATCTTAGACACTCCAATGGGACAACTTTTAAAATGTTTTGTAAAAGATAAAATTCAAATGGGAATTTCTACAAGAGGTTTAGGAAACTTGGCAGAATCAACAGAAGGAAAAAAAGTTTCGAATTTTCATTTAATATGTCTTGATATTGTACATCAACCGTCTGTACAAAATGCTATGTTAGAATCTGTGATGGAATCAAAAGAATGGATGATAGATACATCTGGTCGTATTATCGAAGTTTCAGAAAGAGCATTCCAAGAACTATCTTCAAAATTAACATCCATACCAAAAAAAGAAGCAAATCAGTTTCTAAAAGAACAATTAATGAATTTTATTAATAAACTAAAAGTCAATTATGCTTAAAACTAATACAAACACCAATCCGATTAAAAGCTTTGTTGCAAGCCTTTGCAATAAAGACTACAAGCAAGCAAATTCTGCTTTACAGAAAACAATAGAAGCTAAATTAAGAGAACGAGTAGTTCAAGCTGAAAATCAAAAAAATAATTAAAATAAGATAAATAAAGGTATACATAATATGGACATTAAAAACATTCTCGATGAACAGTTTAAAGATCTAATAACAGAAGATACTTTAAAAACAATTGAAGAAGCTTTTGCTCAAGCAGTAGAAGAAAAATCAAAAGAAAAAATTCAATTAGAAACTGAAAACGTCAAAGCCCAACTTGATGAAAGCTATACAGCAAAATTAGAAGAGGCTTTGCAATTTGTCGATAAAGATCATACAGCTAAGCTTAAAAAATTAGTTGAAGCTATTGACACTGATCATGCTGTAAAACTACAAAAGCTTATAAAAGCTATTGACCAAAAACACACAGGCATGCTTAAAAAAGTAGTTGAGAAATATGAGAATGAGCTTAAAAATGAAGCTAAAACATTTCAAGATAGATTAGTAGAAGAGATTTCAAACTATATCGATCTTTATATTGATAAAACAATCCCATCAGAACAAATTAGTGAGGCTGTAAAAAACATTAAAGCTTCAACACAATTAAACCAAATTCGTCAAATTGTTGGAATTAATGAAGAATTTGTTGATTCTGAAGTTAAAGAAGCATTGGTTGATGGAAAGAAAACAATCGATTCTCTTAAAGAAGAACTTAATAGTGTTCTAAAAGAAAATGCTGAACTGACACAAAGAGCTTCTAAAGCTGAAGCATATATTTTGCTAGAAAGCAAAACAAATGACATGCCATCAGCTAAAAAAGCTTTTGTTGTAAAGCTTTTAGGAAATAAAAAGCCTGAATATATTGAAGAAAATTTTTCATATGTCGTAGACATGTTTGAAAAACAAACTCAAGATGATGTAGATCAAGCAAAAGAGTCTTTAAAGCAAGAAATAGTTGAATCACGTTCTGTTGATCGTCCAACTATCATAGAAGAAGAAAAACAATTTACTAATAATGAGATTGAGCGCAAACCTTTAAGTGAAGGTGTAAGCGGCTATCTGAACGAGATGAAGAAAATTAGTG
>CALBDR010000320.1 GCA_937927525.1 uncultured Candidatus Melainabacteria bacterium | reverse complement strand
AATGAAAAAGAACTCATTAAAAACTGAGCTCGAACTAACTCCAAAACAAAGAATGTTTGTGGAGATAATGGTGTCAGAGCATGGATCAATAACTCAACACGAAGCTTATTTGAAAGCAGGTTTTAATGCTGCTAATGAAAATACTGCGAAGTCATGTGCATCACAATTATTAAATAGAAAATTAAATCCTCATGTTGCAAAATACTATGACAAAAGATTTGAACAAGAAGTTAAGAAATACACTGGAGATCAATTACGAAGATATAAAAGATTAGAAAGAATTGCAGATAAAGCGGAAGAGGATAAACAGTATGCAGCTGCAATCAATGCCGAATATCGATCTGGTCAATTAGCAGGTCAGTATGTTGATAGAAAAGAAGTTACAGTAACTGGTCTGGAGGGTATGTCACGTGAGCAGCTTGAAAAGAAACTTGAAGAACTATCCAACAAAATTGATGGATACAACGCCAAGACGATTGAAGCTAAGCCAGAAGACGTTGAAGAAGCTGCAGAAGGCTAGTTGGTCTGATTGGTTAGACGCATTTAACCAAGTGCATAATTCAACAATGGTAACTTCAGTTGGTAAGATTAAGGTTGAGATTGATGAATAGAAAAAAAATTACAGCTCCTAAAAAACCTAAATCTGAAATAGATAAATATCCTATGGTGTCAGTAGAATGGTTTGATATTGTCTCGGATAGCTCCTGGACAAGCTTTGAAGCTTTAAAGAAATCTAATCTTGCTACCTGCATCACCAAAGGTCATCTCCTGAGTCAATCAAAAGGTGTCACAAGACTGTTTGGCGATTACTCATTTGCAGAGAATGGTAAGGATATTGAAACGATTGGCAACACCACAATAATTCCTAATTCTGTTATCAAAGAAATTAAAAAGTTAAGTTGATAAATGTCAAATAAAAATAACGAAAGTTTGTTATGGCAAAAGGTAAAAAAGGGTTTAGTCGATTGCTTTTTAACCCGCATAGAATCTAGCACAATTAACGGAATTCCTGATATTCATGGCGTACATAAATCTGGTGTTTTTTGGATAGAATTAAAATCAGATTATGGTAAATATCCTAAACTAAATAAGTGGCAAATCGTATGGATAAATAGATATATCAAAGCGGGTGGTATTGTTTTTATACTCCACGAGAACTTGGCAAAGACCCTCTCGCAGAGATGCCTTAAACTGTACAGACCAGTATCCGTTTTCACTGATCCTCGGTCACTTGTTCCTCGTTCCTCGTTCTCGGGCAACGGACAGTGGATAGCTCTGCAGGAATCTCTCCTCAGGGAGCTGGGATCGCAGGACTCGGCAGCGTAATCCTCGTTCTCGTTTCCTGGCTACGTTACATTTTACCTCTTTGTTAGCGTAGCCTGGTGACGGGACCAGCAGCTCAGGATCAGGAAAATTATTTTAAAAAAGTCTATTGACATATATCCCATTGTATCTTATCTATGTTAAAACTAACAAAGGAGAAGATATGACTAAAACCATTACGTATAACGATAAAGAATATAAGTTGCCTTTCTCGGTTGCTTTGCCCGAAGATCCAACTACACAGGAAGAAGTCAAAAATAGATTTGGCGGTGAGTCGTGCATGTTGCCCGCTTTCGCTGTCGCTGTGTACGATGTTATTATGGGATCAGAAATGTTTAAGGATTGGCAGACCCATCGGAAAGGTCTCGATTGGTTTATCGAAAACTTCCCAAAAGAATACATGGTATTATTAGATTAACAATTTTCACCCCAAGCCCTTCGGGCTTGGGGTTTTCTCGTTCTCGGTATCCGATCTCTCGTTCTCGTTCTCGGCAAGCAAATGAACTTGCATCACCCGCAGGGAAGGTTTCACATGGATCAGGACGCTGGTGGTAAATTTCTGTTTGACAAAGGACACCGAATGGGTAATGGTGGTGTTAGGAAAAGGAGGAACACATGGCAGTAGACTTTGAAGCTCTCGATCTCGTTAGATCAGAAAACAAATCTCGGGCATACAACAAGAAACTAGATGAGCTCACGCAGCGTAACCAATCCCTTCAGGCGCTGGTGACGGAAGCCGTAGCCGAGCTACCCGAACATAGAAAAATTCATTTCGAAGAAAGATTAAAAAAAATAAAAAAAAGCTATTGACATATATCCCATCATGTCTTATGTAAGGTCTGCGGACGGGGAAGTGCACTGAAAAGACTTAGCCATCCCGCAGGGTGATACAGCAATCCCGCTTTCGACCTAGTCGATGCTTAAATACTGAAAACGTCTTGCGTTGATCCGCTGGCATTGTGTCGTCAAGCTGGGTTTCAACGCAG
>CALBDR010000319.1 GCA_937927525.1 uncultured Candidatus Melainabacteria bacterium | reverse complement strand
AGCACTTAAAAGAGGATACAAAAATGACATACAAACAAGAAACGATTAGAGAATACGTATTTACCGATATAGTGGAGGATAGCTTAATCGGTACTGATAAAGAAAATAGGTATTTAGTGCCTTGCCTAGATTTAGGTGTTGAAGACTTATTAGGGAATGAACCTGTTAGTTTTTATGCGCCTAACTGGGACTATCAATTAATTAACATTGTTGACTATAACCCTTATTACGATGAAAATTTAGGGACTGATGATCCTGAAAATATAGTATTAGATGATGATATTTTAGCTATCTTGCCTATTTATGGCTTTGTTCATTCTGGAGTCAGCATAAGCACTGGGTCTTATGGTTGTATTTGGGATAGTGGTCAAATTGGTTATGCCTTTATAACCAAAGATGATGCTAAAAAATTTGGACTTGATACCGATAAAAATAATTTAAATAGAGTAATTGAAAATGTAGTTGAGACTATCGACTCAATTTATCAAAATGATGTTTATACAATAGTTAGAGAAGATCTTGACCCTGAAGGCATTGTAATAGATTATGAATGTGTAAGCGGTTATATTGGTTATGACTATGCTATGCAGGCATTAAAAACAGATATTTAATCCACTAGCGAGCTTGTTAGCAGTAACAGGTTTGCTAGTGCATTAACAGCACTTAAAAGAGGAAACAAAAATGGATACAATAGATTACAAAAAACAAGCTGAAGACTTTTTAAAGTCGACCAATACGGTATTAACTGTGGAATATGACGGGACTTATAACCGTAATAATTTTGGAGTTAGAGATAATTACAAAATTACTTTAAAGCGTGATTCAAGGGAATACAGCTTTATATTTAGTCAGTCTTTACAATGTTCTGGTAAATGGCATATAAAGCAAAAAAGCCCGAGTTTTTACCATAAAGAAATTTATGCCATATCACATGAAAAACCTAGACTTGGACTTGCTAGAGAATTCGTAAACTGGAATGACTTATATATAATTTCAGGTAAAATAAAACACATTAATGACTTAGGCAATATAAATAGTTTACATGAAAGAGTAAAAAACCAAAAAGCCGAAATTGTTAAGAATAATGATTTTAAGGAACCTAGCGCTTATGATATTTTGGCATGTTTAACTAAGTATGACCCTGGTTTATTTGAAGATTTTTGTGCTGATTATGGTTATGATGAAGATTCACGTAAGGGTTATAACATTTATGAAGCTGTTAGGAATGAGTATTTAAACCTAGCAAAATTATTTACTGATAGCGAGCTTGAGGAAATGCAAGAAATACAATAACAGTTATACCTAGCGGGCTTTGTATCCTGCCTGCTAGGTTATTTTTAAAGGGAATGAAAGACAATGAGACTAAATAAATTCAGGCGTGATATTAGCGCTTTGACGCATGATAGAAAAGTTAGCCAGTTAATTAAACTAGCGGCTAATAATGGAATGAGCAGTTATGTACATAGAGGTCAGCTTTATGTACGAGTAGATGGTACTGAATCGGTGCGTATTAATACAATGCGTGATTTGGTAAGAGTAATAGAAGGAACAAAAGAAAATGAATAGAATGTGGATAGCAGCGGCACTGACTGCTTTAACAATCGGTGCAGGCAGTGCTAATGAGTTGCAGTTAAGGGAGGCGAGTCAGCATTTGCAATATTTAGCGCAGAAAAGAAATGAAGCTAGGGCAAAATATGAAACAGCTAGAAAAGCTTACAAAGCTATTGATAGTGCTTACGACTCACAAAAATCAGTCGTCAAGGGACTTTCAAAAGCAATCAGAGCAAAAGAAAAAGCTGAACGTAAAGCAATAGCGGCAAGTGAGATAGCTAAGCGTTATGATGCGTACTTACGTGATAATAGTCATGCGTCAGGGGGTGTTACAGACTATGCTTACTAATTTTTTATTAGAGTACATGCCGACAATACACGCCCTTAGTTACTTAGTAGCTGGGGCAGTGATTTTCGGTTTAGGAATATTTATAGGGGTTCAATTATGCTCAAAGAGATTTTCGTAGGTTTTATATTTGTAGTTTTTATATTTTTGGTTTTTGGTTTTATTGGGTGGATAGAGCTTTTATGAGAAAAAAAGAAATAGCTATAATTGATCAAATTTATTTATGCCGCTCTATGACTGGGTTAACGCTTGAAGATCAATTAGACCTGATAAATCTTTTTTTAAAAACCTTTAAAAATTTGAAAAAGCAGGATCTTTTGGATCTTGAGTATGATGCGCCACGAATGTTTAAGGGCATCAGGGGGATTTTAGGGGAGGCACTAGAGGAAATCGAGAAAGAAGGTTCCTAAGG
>CALBDR010000318.1 GCA_937927525.1 uncultured Candidatus Melainabacteria bacterium | reverse complement strand
TATGAAAGAGCAGCTGGACAAAATTGAAGAGAAAGTTGACAGAATAGAGGATAAAATATCCAATATTGACATAACTCTTGCTAAGCAAGCTAAAGATATTGAACACCACATTTACAGAACGGATCTTGCCGAAGAAAACTTAGAGTCGCTAAGAGTTGAGTTCCAGCCGATTAAAAAGCACGTAGCTTTGGTAGACGCTAGTTTAAAAGTAATTGGAGCTGTTGCTTCTGTAATTACTTTTGTTATGGGTGTGTATAAATTAGTTTCTTAGAAATCAACACTTAAAGCATGAGTTACTATTCCAATCGATAGTAAGTTATGTAAGTTAATTTCAAAACTATCGCTCTTAACAATAGGTATTTTGTAGTCGATCCCTATTATTGGAGTAATGTTATAGACGCTCAGCGGTTCTATGTTTCTATCTCTAAACTCTTTAAAATTAGTGTTATATCCCCCAATCATAAAGTCTAAGTTTTTATAAATAGAAAAGCTAGATATAGGCCCATAAATACTCCCACAAGCTGAATCTTTACCTAATATCATTCCCAATTTTGCTTTAGAATTACCAGTCATTCCAATAAAGTACTCGTTATGGATAGTTCCGTAGTCATTTATCGTATTGCAGTAGTTTAGATTACTTGCTATTAGGTGATGAGTAATCCCTCCGTATATGAGTGAAATCATGTCTATTCTCCATGCCAGAATAAAGTTTGTGGCATGCTATAAATCCTACCATAAACGCACAAGCCATACAAGCTATAAAAGTTCCTAAAGTCATATCTTTCATGAACCAACAACCCATTGCTTACTATTGGCTTTATATGCTGGAAGTGTATCTTCTTCCAACAAAGCTTCATCTAAAAATCTAATTCTATACTGAGGATACAGCATAAAATATCCGTCTAAAGTCTGAATAGCGTGAAGCTGTTTCCAGTGTGTAGGATGTCTGGAATAGCCCTCTCCAACAAAATCAATAGTGAATAAATACATTCCGCTTTTACCATTTATCATACTAGGCTTAACTTCACATTCAGCATATCTTAAGTTTTCAATACAAAACACATCAATATCATCGCTAATGCAATCCCACATTTGAGCGTCAGGAAGCTCTAATTTGCCGTTTATGGTGTCTTCTCTGAACGTAATAGCATGTGCAGGCAAGCCTGTGAAAAGCGCACCTGTGTCCAATAAAACGCTAAATTGAAGGGCTTGATTTGATCGGGAGCGTACTGCCATTAAATGTCCGGCAGTTTTACCAGTTTTATTAGAATCTTGGTCAAAAAGAAAATAATCCCAGACAAAAACTCGTATAGGCGGTAAGTTTGCATTTTTCATTCAGGCTCCCATGCCATATCAGATTTTTTAATTGCATCTAAAAAAACGTATGGCGGTAACATACCAGCCGATTCAAGAGCGTTTAAAATACGTTCATTGAGCGGGGTAAAGCTTTTAATCATTTCATCATTAGTTATATCTAAATCAAGCCAGTCTTTCACAAACTGACTATACTGCTCGTCTATAATTTTAAGAGCTTCGCTTCTTTTCATTATCTAAATCTGTGATTGTGCTTCTTTCTGCAATAGCCGGAGCAATAAACCACAGCCTTTCCTCTTTTAGTTTCGTAAATAAAAAATGGTGTATCTAAATAACTAAATGTCGCATAAGTTTCAGTTCCAATTTTAACAAAATGTCTTTCTGGAAATTCAAGCAAAGTGCCACATTTCCCACAAGCCGTTTTGGGGGTGTTGAAATTCTCGCATTCTGGAGTTTGGTTAGAAACTTTTCCATCAAATATATAGCTCATCTAAAAACCTCTTTTCTTTACAATTTAAATATACCACACAAAATATAACTTGTAAAATTTTAAAACTCCCATTTTAAGTTACCAGACAAAACTACAGTGCTGTCCAGAATAAACTTTTTAGGTTTAATTTTTAAACTAGGAGCTTCAAATTGTGCATTGAGTAAAGCTTCGTCTAAGATGCTGTGCAATCCCCTAGCCCCAAGTCCCCTTTCAATAGCTTTTTGAGCTATTATATTTATAGCACTGTCTTCCACACAAAGCTCTATTTTTTCACTTTCGAACCATTCTTTAAAAGAATTTAAAATAGAACCTTTAGAATCTCTTAGTATTTTTCTATAGTCATCAAACTTTAGTTCTTGCAGCTGAGTTATAACAGGAAATCGCCCAAGAAATTCTGGAATCATTCCAAAGTCAGTGAGGTGCTGAATAGATGTAGATTTTAATCCTACAAAAGCTCCAGAGCATATGAACATTATATTTTTAGTATTCATTTTTTTATCATATTCACCATTCATAGAAAATTTAGAAATGTATGGAACATCGCTGCCTTCCAATAGTTTTAAGAGAGCTTGTTGAACTCCCAAGCCGTTTACGTCTGGACCAGACCCTTCTGTAGATTTTTGTCTAAGCTTGTCTATTTCATCAACATACACAATAGCTTTAGAGGCGGCTACTTCGTTACCATTACAGACCCCTATCAAGTCTGTTATTAGTTCCTCAACACCCCTGCCTTGATACCCAGAAGATGTAAATTGAGTTGCATCACTGGTAAGGAAATTAACCCCTAGTATTTTAGCCATAATAGATACCATGTATGTTTTACCACACCCTGTGGGACCTATTAAAAGTACATTGCTTTTTTTAATGTTATAACCAGCCATTCTTTTAAAGTGGTTATATGCCGCCACGGACATGGACTTTTTAGTTTTTTCATGACCGATAACATACTCATCTAACTCTTTTTTAATTTGCTCTGGAGTTTTCATTTTTTATTGGGTAGAATTTTGTTTTTATTCTTGTCAAAAAAACTAAGAAGAATTACTCCATCAGGAGTGGTTTTTAAAGAATAAGAATCAACCTCATCTGGATTGTCAAACATACACTTTAGATCTTCAAAGTCAATGTAGTGCTCTCCAGTTTCCTCATCTTTCTTAACGAAAATGGTAGTTTTTTCAGACATTATTCCTCACTTTGTGTTATTAGATCTTCGATTAAAGTATCCACCTCATCATCCTTAACCGCCATATGTTGGAGATCTTCAAAAGATTCTAGACGGACATTTTTCACTGCTCCATTTTGGATATCAAACCTTCTCTTATAATCGTCAGAATTTATCTCCCTCTGATCCCAAAAGCTGTATGCAATATTTCCAAGAGATTTACTTTTAACATTAAACGCTTCTATAGCTTTCTCAACTTCTACGGGATAGAATCCATTCTCCTTATAAAACTTAACATTGTCTGGATCTTTAGTTAGTTTTTTGGCTTTTTTAAAAAGGAGCTTAGATTCTTCGTCAGTATTAAAAGTTCCATGTACGAATTCTTTATAGTATGAGTTTAAAAAATCAACCTCAGATTCCGTTAAAGCTCTTATAATTCTTTCACCCTCTTCATTAAAAACACCCCTAATGTAAGATGTTTCTGTGAATTCTTTTCTATGTGCTCTAGATCCACCCTTATTCAGGTATTGAAACTTTTTTTTGTACTTTTTTGCTTTGCCAGTATTGTCTGTCATATTGTCTCGCTGTTTTTAACAAATCCTCTGTAACGTCAAACAAACCTTCTTTTAACAAGTAATATCTTTGGTGATTTTTTCTGTAGCTTGAAAAATGTCTGCTGAAGGTTTGGAAGAAGGTAATTTTTTTAACTTTCTTCTTAACTTCATCAACCCGCCACACACACCTATAGATGTAAAAAATCAGATAGTTGGGTATTGCTTGAGTTCCAGACTGAATCTGAAACTCTTGCATAAATTCGACTACATTTTTACTATCTTCTTTTTTATTTCTAGAACTCTTAGGTTTTTCTTCAATTAACTTTAATAGTTCTTCAATTGATTTTGACATAAAATTCCTAAAGGGTCAAGTTAATCCTTCTTCTGTTTAGCTTAATCAGTCTATTAATTTTTAAAAAATTTTCTGGCTTTACTGATTTTCCAAACTCTACTCCAACTGGGAAAGAGATCATTGGACATTTAGAAAATTTTAGTGTTACTTTTCCAAAAAGCGTATTTAAGTCTTGTGTATACGATCCTTTAATCAACTCATCGGAGCACTTTACATTAGCAATTTGATCCGCATGATTTTTGGCTACAGCATCTTTTCCAGAAAGCCAAAGTTCATTTATTACCAATGCTTCATAAACTTCTTTAGATACTCCAACTCTTTTAGCAGCGTCTTCTGACATTCTGTTCAGCAAAGCCTCTATGTGCGATAGTCTAGAGTTTAACTCTCCTGGAACTTGACCGGACAAGCCGCTAATAGCACCTCTGTGACTCATTAAAACACCAGAGTTTAAAATATATCGAGTTCCAAGTTGTTGTACAAATTGATATCCCATAGACGCAGCAAAAACGGTAATTGTGTGGATTGGGATATTGGTGGCTTTAATTATATCAACAAAGCGCAATCCAGCCATTACTGACCCGCCAGGAGTATCAAGTACAAGAAAAATTGGAGATGCTTTTCTAGATTTTGTGATTACTTCTAGGGCTTTTGCTGACGCATAAGCTTCTGTTACCTTTTGGTTAAAAACAACAGAATTATTTTCAGTTAGTAAAATATTTGCTGGCTTTGCAAATACGGAAGTGCTTAAAAAAACGAATGCCAAAAAAAGTTTTAACATATTATCTCCAGTTAAAGAACTACAAACATAATTGTCTGCATTATAAAAATACCTTAAAATTACAATAGAGTCAACAATTATTTTTATTTTCTTTTCTAGCTTTAGCTCTATCCCCACGTTCGGCTAAACTCTTGCTTTTGTGACATAACCAACAGATCGATTGTACGTTACTTTCATCACAAAACATTCTGGAGATTACTTTATTCCAATCCTTATCCTTCCCAGAATCTTCCACAGCTATTACAGGCTCTATGTGGTCTACGTCCATTCTTCCAGCTATAGCATCTGGATAATCCACTTGGATGACCTCTATAGACCTTTTCCCAGTATAGATAATTTGCTTGCATAAAGGACATTTATGAAGCTCTGGCCCTATTTTACTTTTTCTCTTCGCTTTTAATATTGGTGGCCATTGTTTGGTTAACTTTCTGAGAGCCGACATTATCTTGCTTTCGAATTTCTTGTCCATTCAATTTCACCGTTGGTTTTATTTCAGGTTTGATAATAGGCTTAATTTCCGGTTTCTCAACCTTTTCTTCGTTTCTAATTATCTTATCTTTTATAGCCGTTAGCCCATAGTCTTGCAGTTTGTTAAATTCGGTAACTTGAGGCAACGGATTGCCTTGGTAGGGGGATCTAAACCAACTCCCCCTTGGAACTAAAAATAATTCTCCAGACTCTACCTCAACTAAAGTTCCGTAGTTATTCGACAGTATCGTTGCCTTTTTAGGAACCACCCAGTCTCGCAACCCCGCATCTGGAGCACTGCTGTCTATAATTTGCTGAAGTGTTACTTTTATACCATTTACTTTTTCCAAAATAACCTCTTTATTTTTTTATTACTTGTCTATATCCACAAGCAGATTCACATAATTCTAAAGTACCCATGGGCAATGGTGAGGATTTAATACCAGCACCACATTTAGGACATTCTTTCTTTTTTGGAACCTTTGGCTTAGGTATCTCTTTCTTTTCTAATTTAGCAGATTTTTCTTTTTCTCGCAACAACTTTTTTAATTTAGCATTTTGTTGTTTTAAATCCTTTATTTGTCGTTCTAGTTCGTATTCTAATTCCAGATTAGCTTTCCTCTTTCTTCCCATGAATCTCCTTAACGGAATATCCGTTCTCGGTTACACGATGCTCTTCAAACCTAACACGACCAGATTCTATTATGGATCTTATCCTCCTTTGTTTTTCGCTAAGTTGACTGGTTCCCACCTTTATTTCTAAAAATACAATTTCATCTTCATTAAAAACAATATAGTCTATTGGTCTAAACATCGGAACCAAATTCTTTACATTATACTTGAAGTCTTTGTGAAAAGGAAGAACATTCTCAGAGATTAAACCAAGTCTTACACTTTTAGATTGTTGTTTTGATTTCAATTCAGAAAGCTCTTCTTCTGTCTGTTCCAATTGGAGCTTAATTTTGTCCAAGTGGTTATTCTTCTCGTCCACAATAGACCTAAAATGAGACATAGGTATAACTG
>CALBDR010000317.1 GCA_937927525.1 uncultured Candidatus Melainabacteria bacterium | reverse complement strand
CCGCGGTGGGTCATGGAAAGACATCGGTTACTACCTGCAAACGGGAACCAGAACTTACGAGTATCAGGATACGGCGAAGTCGTATATCGGTACCCGAAGTGTAATGACCTACCTAGGTCGTGGTGGACCCGCTAAAGAGGGTGACCTTTAATACCGGATATTCTTAGTATCAATATAGCT
The DNA here is from genome assembly GCA_937927525.1 of uncultured Candidatus Melainabacteria bacterium. Taxonomy (GTDB): domain Bacteria; phylum Cyanobacteriota; class Vampirovibrionia; order LMEP-6097; family LMEP-6097; genus DT-14. The sequence goes on along the minus strand of CALBDR010000317.1, from coordinate 1,259 downwards.
GTAGTTAAATAAGTTAAGTAGTTAAATTAAAAGCAAGGAAAAATGAAACCAGGAAGTAAAGCGTGGAAAGCGTTTATGGCAAAGCTCTATGGATTTGGAGCAGCCGTTGTAATTGTTGGAGCGATGTTCAAGATCATGCACTGGCCAGGTGCGGGAACGATGCTCGTGGCAGGTCTGTCAACCGAAGCATTGATCTTCATATTCTCCGCATTCGAACCAATTCATGAGGATCCAGATTGGACACTCGTTTACCCTGAATTGGCACTTGGTCATGATGGTCATGGTCACGATAAGCCAAAAAAGGAAGTTGCTGCTATTGAGGAGGCAGATGACTCTAGTGAAGAATCAGTTACAGAACAACTCGATAAGATGTTGGAAGACGCTAAAATCGAACCTGAACTTATTGACAGTCTGGGACAAGGTCTTAGAAGCCTGAGCGACAGTGCGAGCAAAATGGGTGACCTTACAACAGCAAGTGTTGCAACCGATGAGTATGTTTCTAGCATGCGCGGTGCATCTGAGCGAGTATCTAAACTGTCTGAATCATACGAGAAAGCTTCGGAATCTCTGATGGGTCTGACTTCAAGTGCAGAAGAAGGAGCTTCTTTCGGTGAGCAAATGATGAAAGTGTCTAAGAATCTCGCGGCGCTTAATAATGTGTACGAGCTTCAGCTGAAAGGTTCTTCTGAGTCACTTGAGGCACAGCAGAAGATACAGGGTGGAATCACAGAGCTGATGACCAACCTGAATGATTCTATTGAAGATACTCGTTTGTACAAAGAAAACATGTCAATGCTATCTAAGAACCTGACAGCGTTGAATACCATTTATGGTAACATGTTGAACGCTATGAACTATCAGGGGTAATTGCCCGATTGTTAAATCACTAAAACTGATAACTCATGGCAGGTGGTAAAGAAACGCCCAGGCAGAAGATGATCGGTATGATGTATCTCGTACTGACGGCTCTGCTTGCGCTTAACGTATCGAAAGAGATCATCAATGCCTTCGTTACATTGAATAATAAGATCGAAGCGCAGAACGTGACCTTCGAAGAGTCGAGTAGGACTGTTCAAACTCGTATCAAGAACTCTATAACCCAGGCGAAGAGTGAAGCCGGCTGGGAAGAGATCGAACTAGGTGATATCAAAGCAAGAGCTGAGAAAGAGGAGAATGGAAAGATCCTTAACCTTTTCACATTGCTTGAATCAGCGGATTCCGTAGAAAATCAAACAAAAGCTGCGATCGCAGATCTTCTT
>CALBDR010000316.1 GCA_937927525.1 uncultured Candidatus Melainabacteria bacterium | reverse complement strand
TTTCCTGCTAATGGTCTTTCTGACAATTTATATAGAAACTTCTCAAACTTCTCCCATGAGTCGAAGTCTAATCGACGATGAGTCTTATTATCAAATCGTCTCTTAAATATAGTAAGTGAGTACATAATTTATCCAAAGAATGCTTCAAGCGTTGCAGTATGTTCTACTTCCCATTCGAGAGCGTCTAACAAATGCTTGATAGGTTCAACAAAAGCCTTTTCATATTGCTTATTATAGTCGATAAATTTATGTAAGTCAAGCTCTGGAGGAAGATTAGCACTATATGCAATAACATTCTCTTTGATAGGATTAGGCATCTTTAGATAAACAAACTTAATCTTCTCTCCGTTATTAATAAGCTCATACTTCTTATCTAAATTATTCTGCTTCACATAATGATTGTATAGAAGTGCTCCTCTCACATGGATAGGGCATGCCTTACGATAGATAGTCTTAGGATCAGCCCAAGTCTTTCCATCTTTCTCAATATTACAACCTCGAGGAAACGACACATCTTCTGGAGGTAGATTACGAAACTCACGTTTAAAGTCAGCAATAAACTTCTGAGTAGCTGCTTCACCATCGTCAATAATAACTTTAAAGATCTGTTTGAATTTATCTCGACATACCTGAGGAGTAGAAGAGCGTACAGCATCTACTCCCATCATCTTCATTTTAGGTTCAGCATATTGCACACCTTCATTATTATGAACGTTAAGAATATATCTCTTCTTAGCAATCCATACACCGCGGTTAGCAATAACTTCTCGAGACATCTCCATACGATTCTCATATGCATTCATCTTCTTAGCAAGAGCAGCGTATGCAGCTTCTAACTTCTTCTCAAAATGCTCACGTGATATCTTATCTAGAAACTTAACTGGATCTTTAGGTTTAAACTTCTCTACTAATCCATTCATATTAACATATAACGAATCAGTATCAATAGCAATAACGTAATCTTTTCCAAGAGTATCTAAAGCAGCATTCATCTCAGCATTGATAGCTTTCTCTGCCCATAGAATAGATAACTGACCAGAGGTAGTAATAGCTTCGGCAACTTGGTTATTAAAGTAACGGAAGTGTTTATTACCTAGAGCACCATACAAGGAGTTCATAAGAATCTTAATAGACATCTGCTGATTAGCAAGGATAGTAACTTCATTTTCTAGATTAGTTCTATTAATTTTTAAATCTCTATCACTAAAACCTGGAGTGTTTGCTGCAATTTGCTGACCAGAAGAAGAATCGAGAGTATGTTGTAGCCCATCTATCCATTTAGTATCCTGTCCGAGTTCTTCTAACTGTTGCTGCTTAGCTAGCATTTCGTTTTTTATCAATCGACGTTCATCATAATATTGTTTAATAATATTAGGAATAATACCTACTTGATCTTTACGGAATGTAGTACCAAGAGCAGTTACAGTTACATCATCTGGAGCAGAATATGATTGATTAGCTAACATATTATCAATAGTAACACCAGTTAACTTACCAGGTAAAACAGTCTCTGGACTCATATTATATTGAACAATAAGGTTAGGATATAGAGAGTTAAGGTCAAACGATACAACCCAGTCATGCATACCAGTTTGAGGTTCTTTTACAAACGCTCCAGGGTATGGAATCTTATCGTTAACTATCTTAGGAGGACAAGCAATCTGTTGCTTGAATAGCAAACGATATAGAATAGCATCCCAGATCTGTACAGTACCAAACGTTTCAGAATAGTTTACACCACCTCTATATGCCATAGTCATAGCAAGAGTAATTAGACCCATCTTCTCTTCTAGACGATCCACAATCTGCACGTCTTTGATGTTATAGTCAATAAACTTCTGAAAGTCATGCTTGTATAAAGTATGTAGAGAACCATACTCATCGTAGGAGAGCTTACGCTCTCCGAGTACAACATGAGCAATATGATCTAGCTTATATGATTCCTGCTGACCATAAGTATAGCCAAACTTAGTAAATAAATCATAATAGTCTAGCTGTTGAATACCAGACATCTCGTATGCAATAACATTGCGTCCAGCAATAACGATATCACGCTGATCTACAATACCCCATGGAGAAAATTTACGATAAACATCTCCACCGATGATATTCTTTACACGTCTAATCAGATAAGGAAAATCAAATAGACGAGTATTCCAGCCAGTAACAACATCGGGGCACCAGCGATGATCCGTCCAATAAGAGAGCCAAGAGAGTAAGAGATCCACTTCATCCTTACATTTGATATATTGGATCGAATCAACGCCGTCCACTTCGCATTTATCTGGCTCATAATCGTATAGTCCCCATACTCGGTAAATACCATCAATAT
>CALBDR010000315.1 GCA_937927525.1 uncultured Candidatus Melainabacteria bacterium | reverse complement strand
TTTCTTTAAGGCTTTTTCTATTAAATGACTTTTTTTTCCTTATTCAATTCATAAGTAACTATTCCTAAAAGCTTCTTTAGTTCATCACATTCTCGCTTTAATTTATTTATTTGAAGTAACTCACTCTTTGGGCTTGCTTTACTTCCTAGGCGGTGGTATATGTTTTGGCTACTTACATCATATTCTTTAGCTAGATCTGATACTTTTTTACCAGATTTTACCTTTTTTTGAATTTCTTCCCAAGCTTCTTCACTTAATTTTCCCATAACTTAAACTCCTATTTTAATTGAATACTTTATCTAGTTTAACGGGGAGGCTCCATTAGAATTAGAAAGCTTCGAGCAATTAGTAAGTGAGCATACTTCTATTCAGGACCGAATAAAAAAACTAAACAATGACTTGAAACATGCTTTAGAGTTTGGGGATAAAGTTTCTATCAAACAAAATATAGTAGATGAAGAGGAAAAGCTTAAAAATAGTAAGATAAGGATAAGGGATTTGGTGAGAGAGACTAAGTAATGAGTGATTTAATTAAGAGTACAGAATATAAAAATCTGCTTACTGAGCTTAAATCTAAAATCCGTCAATCTCAGCTTAAAGCTGGACTAGCGGTTAATAAAGAGTTAGTTCTTTTATATTGGCATATAGGAGATTCTATTCTTAAACAAGAACAGCAAAAAGGCTGGGGGGCAAAAATCATAGATGGACTGGCTAAGGATTTAAAAGCTGAATTTCCAGAAATGAAAGGATTTTCTGTAAGAAACCTTAAATATATGCGTGCTTTTGCTAAAGAATATGCTGATTTTGAATTTGTGCAAGAACTACTTGCACAAATTAGCTGGTATCACAATATAACTTTACTTGATAAAGTTAAAGACACTAAAGAAAGAGATTTTTATATCCATGAAGCTATTCATAATGGCTGGTCACGTAATGTCATGGTGCACCATATAGAATCTAAGCTCTATGAAAGGCAAATAAAGGCTGATAAAACTCATAATTTTGCTACAACTTTATCAAAACCAGAATCTGATTTGGCGCATGAGATACTAAAAGACCCTTATAATTTTGATTTTTTAAGTTTAGGCACAGAAGCAAAGGAAAGAGACCTTGAGAGTGCTTTAGTTGAGCATATAACTAAGTTTTTACTAGAATTAGGAGCTGGTTTTGCCTTTATTGGTAAGCAGTATCACTTAGAAATAGAGAAACAAGATTTCTATATCGATCTACTTTTTTACCATACCCGCTTGCACGCTTATGTAGTGATTGAATTAAAGTCTGGTGAGTTTAAGCCAGAATATGCTGGTAAATTAAACTTTTACTTAACTGCTGTAGATAAAACTTTGAAAACAGAGTCTGATAAAGCGAGTATCGGAATAATTCTCTGTAAGAATAAAAATAAAGTCATAGCAGAATACACTCTTAAAGATATGACTAAGCCTATAGGTGTCTCTGAATATCAGTTAGCCGATGCTTTACCAAATGAATTTAAATCAAATTTACCGAGTATAGAAGAATTAGAAGAAGGGCTCTCAAAGGAGCTTAATGATTATGGAGACTAAATTAATGGAAAAACTAGAATCAAAGTCACTAGATATGATTTCAGAGAATATAGATAAGCTAAAAGACTTATTCCCAGAGGCTTTTAAGGAAGGGAAGATAGACTTTGAGGCTCTAAGATTAATTTTAGGTGATGAAGTCGAGACAGAAGATGAGAGATACAATTTTACTTGGCATGGTAAATCTAATGCAGTAAAACTTGCACTTGAACGCTCAACTGGAACTCTAAAACCCTGTAAAGAAGAGAGTAAAGACTGGGATACTACTAAAAACATTTTCATAGAAGGGGATAATTTAGAGGTACTAAGAATCTTACAAAGCTCTTATAGAAACAAGATTAAAATGATCTACATAGATCCACCATATAATACTGGCAGTGATTTTATTTATAAAGATGATTTTAAAGATCCTATTAAGAACTATAAAGAGCAAGTAGGAGAAGTAGGGAAATCCAATCCTGAAACGGCTGGCAGGTATCATACGAATTGGCTTAATATGATGTATCCGAGGTTAAAGCTTGCCCGAAATTTACTTAGAGATGATGGAGTGATTTTTATATCAATAGATGACCATGAAGTTCATAATCTGAGAAAGATTTGTGATGAGATATTTGGGGAAGAGAATTTTGTTGCTGAGTTCATCTGGGCTGCTGGCAGAAAAAATGATTCAAAATTAGTGTCTTTATCACACGAGTATATTATCACTTATGTAAAATCCAATATGATACCCCCTCAAGCAGCCCCAACTTTCAAGTTATTTTGAGTAGTTGGTA
>CALBDR010000314.1 GCA_937927525.1 uncultured Candidatus Melainabacteria bacterium | reverse complement strand
CAATACCAATACCTGCTTTCTTCGACACATACTTTACAATAGCAGAAGAAGTAGCGTTAATACTATCAAGAGAATCATCGGTCTCGATAAGAACACAAGAACTGAACTGGCGAATCGGAGTACGTACCCCAGACATAATAGGAGTAGGGAGAGAAATATCAAAATTGCTAATAGCGTTATAAAACTCCCTAACATAACGTAGACGGCTTCCATTGTGATACCTATGAAATAGTACTGCTGCAATCAACATATAAGCAAACTGAGGAGTCTCATAGATCTCACCCGTAGCTCTGTTCTTCACTAGATACTTTCCTCGGAATTGTTCCATAGCAGCATATGTGAGATTATCATCTCTCTTATGGACAATATGTGAGTCTAAGAAGTCCCATTCATCCTCTGTATACCACTCTAACAGCTTTGAATCATAGTATCCTACCTCAACCACCTTCTTAATGTGATCATAGAGTCTAGGAGGTTCAAACTGGCCATAGACATGCTTACGTAGATGATAGTTGATTAGACGACCTGCAACATACTGATAGTTAGGGGTCTCTTCTGAGATTAAATCAGCTGAAGCCTTGATCAACGTCTCTTGGATATCATTACTTTTGATATTATTGTAAAACTGAACATGAGATTTGATTTCAATTTCAGATGGTGATACACCTGTTATATCTTCACATGCCCATGATACCACTTTGTGGAATTTGTCGAGATTTAGAGACTCTTTGCTCCCATCTCGTTTCAAGACGTAGATTTCTGACATTAATTTTCCTTAACACTTACGCCATGAGGCGAGTGCGAGTTTTAGACTTAGACCTGAGTGAGTATTCACTTTGATCATATCGAGGATTTGACTTTTACTGTAACCATTGAGAATCATCTCGTTTATATCTTTTTCTTCAACCGACTCAGGCCAGATTACGACCTTTGCTTTAGGATTTACATTCTCGATAATTTTGACAAGCTGTAAATTACGCGGTTGATTATCAAACACAAATGTGCACTTAGCTACATCTACAACTTTTTCTATCTTAGAGAAGTCTGTACTCCCAACCGCTAAGGAGTTGGGAAGAAACATTGAATCTATAGGACCTTCAGTAACGTATACTTCTTCTTCTAGATTTATGTTAGGTAGATTATATATCAAAGGGAAGTCTTTGTTGAGCTTGATAGTAAGGTATCTGAGATTGTTTTTATCAATCGCTCTACAAGATATCGCTACAACATTCCCCTTCGTATCATAGAAAGGAATGCCGAGCCTAGACTCGTTTCCTATCACACGATCTTTGTAGTCTTCAGAGAGTTTCTCTAACTGCTGAACGTCTGGTATGTAGTAAAGTTTGGTGTACCATTCTTCTGGGATCTGACGATCAATTACATACTTTTTGACCTCACTGTCATTAGCTAATTTCTCTAATGTAATGAAGTGCTCATCTAGAATGTTCTTTGTCTGCTTCTTAGGTTTGAACGAGAAGTCTAGTCGCGACTTAAACTGTTTAGGTGTCGTGTTACTGTGACCTTCTTTATAGTTCTCTAACTTATACTGCTGAGCAAGTGACGGATCACAAAACTCTAACAACCCATACAAGTTAGTTCCATGGCTACAGTTATGACATTTGAAGTTTAGTTTGTTCTCAACCCTATACACATAACCTCTTGCCTTATGCTTGTTACGTGACGAATCACCACAGAAAGGACATCTGAAGTTATATAGGGTTTCATCTTTACGGGCAAATCTATCAAGCTGCGTAGACAGCAGGTTGATGTACTTAGTTTCAATCCACATGCTCATACCAATCATTATAACACAAAAACGATGCTATTGCAACAGAGAACTTACCATTGGTATTTGAGCAATAATAAATCCGACTGCAGCTGCAGCACCTATAATAAACCACTTATTCTGTTCAATGTTTTGCACACGATCAGTAAGATTAGTCAATCGTTCCATAATCTCACGATCGTCCTTCTCTTGCTGATCAATATGTGTCTGTTGAATAGTGATCATCTTATCAAGACTAGACGTGACTTCAGTTAACTTATCAATAGTCGCATCTAACTTGTCGA
>CALBDR010000313.1 GCA_937927525.1 uncultured Candidatus Melainabacteria bacterium | reverse complement strand
CGAAGACAATTCTGTAATTAAGGCTAAATCAGAAAAAGTGCTAAAAGATTCTTTTAAACTAATTTTCTGTTGTGGAGAATCATTAGAAACTCGCGAAGCTAATAAAACAGATGAGTGGATCGAATCACAGATAAACGCTGTATTTAAAGAATTAGATTACAGCACTATAAAAGAAGGCCAAATCAGCATCGCATACGAGCCGATCTGGGCTATTGGAACTGGTAAAACTTGCGACTCAGAAGAAGCAAACAGAGTTATAGCAAATATCAGAACTTTAGTTAAAAAATTATTACCAGAAAACTTAGCTGAAACAGTAAGAATTTTATACGGTGGTTCAGTAAAACCTGCCACAATCGAAGAACAAATGTCTAAGTCAGACATAGATGGTGCTCTAGTAGGTGGTGCTTCACTTAAGCCAGAAGATTTTTCACAAATCGTAAACTTATCAGCTCCTAAAGCTGCTGTTAAGTAAATGAAGGCTGCAAAGCAGCTAAAACCTCATAAATCCCAAGCAAAAAATATAATGCTTGGGATTTTTCTTTTTAAGTAAAGAATATTTAATTGGTAGCAGCTTCACACAGGCGAGGCGAGCTTAGGGACCCATCAAAGATGGGGCGCAGCGGAGTCTGTGTGAAGCTGCTACCCATTAAATACATCCTAATGATCTAAAAAGAAAAACCCCAAACATGCTATTATTAGCTTCAAATGTTCTTTTTCGGAAACAATAAACCACTCAGTGACAATGATAAAAACGTAGATTTTCACAAGTTTTTTGGGACTAGGGATAAAGACGATATTTTAATGCTAGCTAAAGAAATATCGGTTGACGCAAAGCAATTTTTCGAATCTAGCATCACTGGAATACTAGGTCACCTCCCTGCTGAATTTGCAGACACTTCAGTAACATTCAGTAAAGAATCTTTAAATCAGCTTTTATATAGCGCGATGATCACTGGCTATATGACTAAAGCTGTTGAGAATAGATTAGAATTAGAGTCTTTGATTAAAAAGAATGATAAAGAAGTAGACCAAGAAAAAGAAAGTGATAGATTACCTAAATTTCTTCAAGATTTAGAAAATTTTGAGAAAAAGTATAAAACAGAAAAAGACTTAGGTATCGACGATATACTTTAAGACTTAATTATTTATCTTTCTAGAAGTTTAGAAACTGAGAACCAAAGTTCGTTCAGTTCTTTTACTGTATTAATAAGTTCATTGATATTAAATGGTTTAAATATATATGCATTGCATTCATCTGCATAACAACTATTTATATCTTCCTGAGAATCTGATGTCGTCAAAACAATTACAGGTATATGCCTAAATTTGTCTTCTTGCCTACAATATTTTAAAATTTCATGTCCATTTTTTTTGGTAAATTTAAATCTAATAAAATCACCTCTGGTCTAACTGCAGCTCTGAAACTAATTTATTATGTTTATCCTCACCATCAACCATAATATTCTGATCAGCAAAACCGTATAAGTACATTCTTTCATTAAATGTCTTGGGCATAATTTTCGAATACAGTACATATTGAATTTGAAAACCGTAACCATCATAATGGTCTAATTGCCATGGGAAATAAGTAACTTTATATTTAGTATTTAACTTTTTGAAAATTTTTCTAAGAAAAGAAATTTCATTTACCTCAGTCTCAGCACCGAATCTAAGAATATCATTTTCATCACCACTAATACTAAAATACTGAACTACAGCTTGAAGTGGAGCTTTTTTTATCTTATAAAAAAGATTTTGCTCAGTAATATAATCCTCATGTAAAAAAAAGTTTTCCGAACCATCTGGATTCCCAAACCAATTAGTTAGTGAAAAATAAGAAAATGGTCCAGGCAAATCAAGCTTGGCATTTAAAGTAGTAACCATATCATTTCTGGAATCATAATATGTATTCAAATTTAAAAACCGGCCGGTCGGTATGTATCAAAAATCGTAATTTTAGTTTGTTTCTCCTCCCTTTTGTCCTCTTTAGCTGAAGAGAAGATTGGAAATAGCAACATCATGGACAGTATTAATGTTAGCCTGAAAAAGCTCACATTAACTTCATGCCGCTATTTGTAAACAATAAAACTCATATAAGTGATAATAAAGTAATTATCTAAAAAAAAGTTTCCAAGATCAATTTAAGGAAATCAAATTTGATTAAGATAACGCTTTGATTCTAAATCCTCTAACCTTATATATTTTAAACACTTTTCATTGCAAGATTCTAGAACTACATAAGGTGCCATACCATCGATATAAGCCTCTAACCAACGAGGAGCACAAAGACACCACTTATCACCTGCTTTAAGACCAGGAAAATTAAATTCTGGTCGAGGAGTGCTTAAATCATTACCCATCGCTTTACTGTAACTTAAAAACTCATCTGTCACGACAGCACAAACAGTATGGCTTCCCATATCTGTAGAGTCGGTATTACAAACCCCATCTCGATAATAACCTGTCTTAGGCTCATAGCAACAAGGTTCTAAAGAACCACCTAATACATTTTTTTGATTTTCCATAATCTGAAAATTTTCTAACCTATAAATAGTTTACTAAAAAATAAAATAAGTTTAGAATGCAATTAGAATAACTTTTTATTTATATAAAAAAGAAGTTCAGTTTTGGAGGATTTTATGGATAATCAAAGTAATAATAAAGTAACCCTAGTGCAGTTCCCAGCAATGTTTGGACTTCCCAATGTTAGTCCTTTCTGTATGAAAGTTGAAACATTCTCAAGAATGGCAAGTATCCCTTATGAAGTAAAAGAAGAGGTGAATACGACTAAAGCACCAAAGAAAAAATTTCCTTACATAATTCACAATGGTAAAAAAATTCCTGATTCTAGTTTTGTTTTAGACTACTTATCTGAAGAATACTGTATTGATTTCAACTCCCACCTTTCGATACAAGACCAAGCTGTATCAAGAGCCTTCCAAAGACTTTTTGAAGAGAATTTATTTTGGGTCCTAGCTTATAGTCGCTGGTTTGAAGATCATAACTGGAAAGTTATTAAAGAAGCATTCTTCTCCTCACTGCCACCTATCTTAAAAGGTTTCCTACCTAATCAAATCAAAAAAGATCTTGAAGTTAAACTAAAAGCTCAGGGAATCGGTAGACATAGCAAAGAAGAAATTTATGATATCGGCTTAAAAGATTTAAGAGCTATCATTGATCAGCTTGGAGCAAAGCCTTTCTTTATGGGAGATAGAGTCTCTCAAATCGATGCTACAGCTTATGCTTTCATCTCAAATATTCTTTTACCTGAGTTCCAAAGCCCTCTTGATGAATTATCAAAAACAGCTGAAAATTTGAAAAATTACTGCAACAGAATGCAAAATCTATACTTCCCAGAACTTCTTGCAAAGCAAGAAGAACCTGAGATGCTAGGTGTTTAATGAGCAACTAGTCATATTTAAGATTGCTAAAATGGACTAAGTTATGAAAAGCTTAGTCCATTTATTTTGTTTAATATTAATTAGCTTTAGTATCTCATGCTCTAAAAAAGAAGAACTGTCTTCTGCTAGTGATATTTATAAAACCAAAACAGAAACTAAAGAAGTTTACTATAAAAAAGCTCAAATTACTTGGCAAAATATAAAGTTGATGCATCTCTAAACGATGATGCATTTGTTTTAGCTTCAGTAGAAGAAGCTCTAGAAGCATTAAAAGACGGTGAATTCGGAATTGGGGCTGCATTAGTGAAAGATGGGGAAATCATTCTTAGAGCACATAATTCACAATTATCAAATAAACGTTCAGATCTTCATGCAGAAATGACATTAATAAATATGTTTGAAAATCATCCAGAATTAAAAAAACATAGAAAACTCTTTAATATTGATGAGAATATTGTTCTCTATAGCAGTACTGAACCTTGCCCTATGTGTCTTACTCGAATTGCAATCTGTGAATTAGCTTCTAAATACGGTGCAGGCAGTGACTTAGATGGAATGGCTCACCTTATGTTTTATTCTTTCCTCTTCATGGGTTTTTCATAAACCATAACTAGATTTTTTTAGTATTATCAGATATTCTGGGACTATGGTGCCTAAAAAATCAAAACAAGAAAATCTAGATCAAAAAAAATTAATAGTTAGGCAAGCAAAACTTACAGACATAAATAAAATTAGGAACTTAGTTTCCACTGTCTATAATGGCGTGGAAGGTTATTCTATTGATATGCTGCGTGGGCAAATGACCAACTATCCAGAAGGACAGATGGTTGCTGTTTATGGAGATAACATAGTAGGTTACTGTGCAACTTTTAAAATTTCAGAAGATTTTGCTCTAAAGCCTCATACTTGGAAAGAAATTACCGGAGGTGGCTTTGCCTCTATGCATGAAATAGATGGAGACTTCCTTTATGGCATGGAAGTCTGTGTGGACCCTAACTATAGAGGCTTTAGGATTGGTCAAAGACTTTATAATGAAAGGAAAAAACTTTGTGATTACTATAGATTAAAAGGAATTGTTTTTGCAGGAAGACTTCCAGGACTTTCCAAGAAAAATACTAAACATAAATTTTCTACGCCTGAAGAGTACTTAGAACTAGTTCTAAGTAAAAAGATGAGAGACCCCGTTCTCACTTTCCAGATAAACAATGGTTTCCAGCCGATAGGAATAATCAAAGGTTACTTACCTACAGATAAAGAAAGTAAAGGTTGCGCCGTTCACATGCTCTGGCGCAATCCTAAAATTCAAACAGAAACTAAAAATAAATCAAAACAACGTGGTAGACTCGCTGAAACTGTAAGAGTTGCTACTGTACAATATCAACAAAGAAAAGTAAGTAGCTTTGAAGAGTTTGTTCACTTTGTGGAATATTTCGTAGATGTAGTCGCTGACTACAAAGCTGACTTTGTCATATTTCCAGAATTATTCACCTTGCAGCTTCTTTCTCTAGAAAAGAAAAAATTAACTCCTTTAGAATCCATCGATGCTTTAACTAGCTATACAGAGAAGATAAAAGAAGTCTTTAGAGACATGTCTATTCGCTATAACATCAATATTATTGCTGGTTCTCATCCGACAAAAGTAGATGCTGGAGACATCTTAAATATTTGCTACGTCTTTTTAAGAGATGGTTCAGTCTACTCACAGGAAAAAATCCACCCCACACCTAATGAAAGATACTGGTGGAATATTCAAGGTGGCGATAAATTAGAAACTATTATGACAGACTGTGGACCTATTGGGGTTCTAATCTGCTATGACAGTGAGTTTCCAGAACTTGCAAGGCACTTAGTAAATCAAGGAGCACAAATTTTATTTGTACCTTTCTGTACCGATGAAAGACAGAGCTATCTAAGAGTAAGATACTGTTGTCAAGCTAGAGCGGTAGAGAACCAGTGCTACGTCGTTATGTCAGGTAACGTAGGAAACTTACCTGGAGTTGAAAACATGGATATTCAGTATGCACAGAGCTGCATTTTAACTCCATGTGATTTTCCATTTGCAAGAGACGGTATTGCTGCAGATACTACCCCAAATGTAGAAACTGTAGCCTTTGCTGACCTGCGTTTAGAGACCCTAACTATAGCTAGAAATAGTGGTACCGTTATGAATCTAAAAGACAGACGTTTTGATCTTTATTCAGTTAACTGGCACAAAAAATAAGAGGCGACATCGAAATAATAAGAAGTCTAAAAGAAAGCTACATTGTAAGAGTGATTGCAGACAGGGCAAAACAGTATACAATAATAAATCTATGAAGAAAAAACTACTTAACTTATTTTTAGCTTCATCAGTGGCCTTGTCGGGGACAGCTCTGATAAATCCAGCTACCGCTAAAGGTAAAGCTGGAAACCCTCCAAGACTAGCAAAGAAAATTAGAAGCTTTGATGGTACTGGTCACAATGCAAAAAACCCTAACTGGGGTGCAGCAGGCATAAACTTAAATAGAGCTTCAGCTTCAGTTTATACTGATGGTTTATCAGTTCCAGCAGGTGCAACTCGCCCTAGCCCAAGATTAGTAAGTAACACTATAGGTGATCAGCCTGTCGGTACAAATATCCCTAGTGCTTTAAATCTTACTGATATGCACACACTTTGGGGTCAATTTATCGATCACGATATCGACCTAACTCCAGTACAAATGGGAGCAACACCAGAATTATTCCCTATTCCGGTTCCTACTGGTGATCCTTTCTTTGACCCAGGAGCATCTGGAACTCAAATAATTCCTTTAACTAGATCTATATTTGATCCACTTACTTGTTCTACTAACCCAAGACAGCAAAAAAACGTTATCACTGCCTGGGTTGATGCTAGCTTAGTTTATGGTTCTAGTAAAACACAAGCAGATGGCTTGAGAACTTTCACTGGCGGAAAAATGAAAACTACTGCTGGTGATTTATTACCTAAGGATGGAACTGGAAGCTTTGTTGCTGGTGATGGTCGTGTTAATGAAAACGTTGCTTTAACTGCTATGCATACTTTATTTGTAAGAGAGCATAACCGTCTTTGTGATGAGTTTGCAGCAGCTTACCCAACACTAAACGATGAAGAGCTTTACCAAAAAGCAAGAAACTATGTAGCAGCTTTAATTCAAGTAATTACTTACAATGAGTATTTACCTGCTTTACTTGGACCTGATGCTATGGACAAGTATAAAGGCTATGATAAAAAAGTTGACCCAGGTATTGTTAACGTATTCTCAACTGCAGCTTTCAGGTTTGGTCACTCTACAGTATCAGATACTCTTTTAAGACTTGATAACGATGGTAATGTAATTCCTGCTGGTAACTTAGATATGAAAGATGCTTTCTTTAACCCATCTCTAATTACTACTTATAACGACATCGGTTACTTATTAAAAGGTCAATCAGCACAAGTAATGCAAGAGTTAGATCCTAAATTAGTAAGTGGTCTTAGAAACTTCTTATTTGGACCTCCAGGAGCTGGTGGTTTAGATTTATTCTCTCTAAATGTTCAAAGAGGTAGAGACCATGGTCTTCCTAGCTATAACGCTTTCAGAGCAGCTTATGGCTTAACTCCATATACTAGTTTCTCTGAATTAACTTCCGATACTGGCTTAGCTGGTGATTTAACTACTTTATACGGAACAGTTGATGATCTTGATGTTTGGGTTGGTATCCTATCAGAAGAGCACCTTCCAAATGCAAGCATGGGTGAGCTAGGTGTAGCTATAGTAGCTGACCAATTCGAAAGACTTAGAGATGGTGACAGCTTCTGGTACACAAAAACAATGACTAGACAAGAAGCCAAAGCAATTGCTGCTACGACTTTAGCTGACGTTATTAAGAGAAACACTCAAATCTCTAATATCGCTGACGATGTATTCCATCTTTAATAATTAATGATAAAAATTAATTTCCCGCTAAAAAAAAGAAGAGCCCAAGGGCTCTTCTTTTTTTGTGAATAAAAATTCAGGGCAAGATAAAATATATCAAGATCAATATTATTTGAATGATTTATGAAAGCACTAGTGAAAATATTAAAGAAGCAGTAGATCTATTAAAATCTGGAGAAGTAATCGCTATCCCGACAGAAACAGTCTATGGACTTGCAGCAGACGCTAATAATCCAAAAGCAGTGGCTAAGATTTTTCAAATCAAAGGTCGCCCTAGTTTTAACCCCTTAATTTCTCACTACGCTGAGTTAGGTGAAATAAAAAAAGATGTTGAATTTAATGAAAAAGCTAGAATACTAGCAGAAAAATTCTGGCCGGGTCCCATGACTCTAGTTTTAAATAAAACTAGCAATTCAAGAATTTCTGATATAGTTTCAGCCAATCTAAAAACAGCTGCCGTTCGAATCCCAAATCACAAAACAACATTAGAACTTCTAAATAAATTCTCAGGTCCCCTTGCTGCACCAAGTGCAAATCCATCAGGAAAATTAAGCCCAAGCAAAGCTATACACGTCCAAGAATTATTTCAATCAAAATTAAATTTCATTCTAGATGGTGGCTCATGTAAACACGGACTTGAATCTACCGTAATAGACTTAAGTGAAGATCAAGTAAAGGTCTTACGCTATGGTTCAATCAAACTTGAAGAAATAGAATCAGTAGTTCAGGACATAGTACTCCCCCCTGAATCAGAAAAAGGAATTAAAGCTCCTGGAATGATGCTAAAGCATTATTCGCCTAAAACTCACTTAGAAATAAATTTAAGAATTGAGGAGATTTTACACAAGCAAGATAAAAACAAAAATATCGCTTTAATTCTCTTTGGGAGAAAAGATCTAAATCAAGAGATTATTCAAAAGCTAAACCAACAATACCACAAAATAATAAACCTAAGTGAAGTAGGTGATCATAAAGAAGCAGCTAAGAATCTATTTAGTTCACTCCATGAATTGGATAAACTCAATTTAGATAAGATACTGATTCAAGAAATCCCAAGCCTTGGAATAGGTTTAGCTATCAATGACCGACTAAGAAGAGCTGCAAAAACCAGCTGATTTAGAAGTTTTAATTTGTGGTAAAGCCTAGATAGGAAGCAAATGTACTTACCTAATCTTAAATCAAGATATATTCTTGCTCTAAGCATAGTTGCTGCTTTGAGTATAACTACTTTTTTTATTAACTCTAAAATCATTAAATCTCAAGCTAAGTATTCAAGCATTATTAATATTAGTGGAAGACAGAGGATGCTTTCTCAAAGAATAGTAAAACTGATATACAGTAATCAAGATGCACCTCAATTAGAAAAGGACCTACTCGATCTTGAGGAATATCTTTATAAATTATCAGACCTAGATAGCAGTATTAATAAAACTCTTCTTAATAAAAATGAAATTCGAGAAATTTTCTTTTCTAAGGAAGATCCACTTGAGAAAAGAGTATTAAGCTTTATCAAAGATGTTAGAGAGTTAAAAAACAATAAAATTAGCAAAGAGGAAATTTATAAACAAAGTAACGAGCTACTTAGTTATTATGAAAAGCTAACTAAACTTTATGAAAGCCAAGGAAGAAAACACTCTCATAGACTGTTTTATATTGAAGTAATAGTCTTATTCATAACTCTATGTATTTTACTTGCTGAAGCATTGTTTATATTTAGACCACTTGATATGAAAATCAATGAAAACTCAAAAGCCATGAAAAACCTAATTCTTCGCTTAGAAGACTCTAACAAGGATCTTGAATCATTTATGTATGCAACTTCACACGACTTAAAAGAACCTGTTCGCACGATAATGAATCATGTAAGTTTCATAAATGAAGAGTTACCTGAGGAGCTCTCCAATTCTTTTCATAACTCGATTTTGAGAATCACGGATAGGGTCAATTACCTCTACAAACTAAATGACAATCTTTTAGACTTCCATAAAGCAAAGCATCACGTGAAGGAAATATCTGAGATAAATATTCAAAAAATCCTTAACCAGGTTATTAAAATTAATGCTAAAGAGTTTACCGAAAATAATTTTGAAATAATCTCAGAGAATTTACCCAGTATCGAAAGTGATGCTTACCTTCTCAAGATTATTTTTATAGAAATCATCAGTAACTCATATATTTATAGAAAAAAAAAGTTAATTCAAATTCAAAAATAAGTTATACACAAGAAGGCTCAAAACATGTATTTAAATTTGAAGATAATGGAGAAGGTGTACATTATGAAATACGTCATAAAATTTTCAATCCATTTTTTAGTTCTCTTAATAAAAGTAAAAGAAATGTCACTGGTTTAGGACTTGCTATTGTCAAAAATGCAGTATTTAACTTAAAAGGCGACATAAGTCTTGAATCTCACCCTGGTGAGGGAACAATAGTATTGGTAAAATTATAAACATGTACTATTTATTAGTATTTTTATGCACTTTCATTGCTATGGAATTTGCTGCAAATATGGCACATCGCTTTCTCATGCATGGCTTAATGTGGTACTTTCATGCTGATCACCATAGAAAAGAACCTGGCTTCTTTGAAAAAAATGATATTTTCTTTTTAATCTTTGCATTTCCTGCAATGTCTCTAATTATAGGTGGAATCTTATTACAAAATTACTTTGCTATCAGCATCGGCTTAGGTATTACAGCATATGGTTTTAGTTATTTTTGGGTTCATGAAGTCTATATTCATAGACGTTTAAAACTTTTAGATCAAATCGACAATAAATATCTAAGAGCCTTACTTAGAGCTCATAAGGATCATCACAGTTGTCTTGATAAAGATGGAAGTACTAATTTTGGAATGTTATGGGTACCTATGAAGTACTTCAAATCGGAGTTTAATGCTTAATTACACCTATTTATTAATAAATATTCTAAGCGTTTTAATTCCAATAATATTTAGTTTTGATAAAAGGCTCAATATCCATAAAAATCTTAGAGCTGCCTTTTTAGCTATTACTATAGTGGCAATCCCATTTATAGCCTGGGATATATTCTTTACTAAAATAGGAATTTGGGGTTTTACTGATAAGTACCTGACTGGCATTAAAGTATTCAACTTACCAATAGAAGAAGTTTTATTCTTTATCTGTACCCCTTATACTTGCATATTTACATACGAAGTAGTTAAATATTTCTTCAAAAAACAAATCAATGAGAAAATTTCACAGGGTATATCTACAACTTTAATCGCTATTTCCTTTTTAGCAATGGTTTTCAACATAGGCAAATTTTATAGCTCATGGACTTTCTCACTAGTAGCAGCTTCATTATTTTTTTTAAGGAAAAACTTTAACTTGGGTAAATTTTATTTATCTTGTTTGTTTATTTTCCCAGGCTTTTTTATAGTAAATGGCTTACTTACTGGAATAGCCTTCCAAGAACCTGTTGTCTGGTACAACGATACAGAAAACCTAGGCATAAGATTTTTTTCAATCCCTTATGATGACTTCTTTTACGGCTTTCTCCTATTAGTATGGAATATCTATCTCTATGAATTTATTAATTCATACCTTCTTAAAAAGTCTAGTAAATAAGTTTTAATGTCTGCTGCTAATATTTTACTTGTCTTAATTTCATTAAGTATAAAATTCTTATCTTCTTCTATATTGTCTCTATAACTAAGAAGAGCAGGAGTATTCAATTGAACAGCCAGGCGAATATACCTTAACTCGAGCGAGTTAGAATAATCCAGGAATAATTCTTCAAGCTTTTCTCTACCTTTTTTAAAATTACTTATTTTAGAAAAAGGATTTTTCTTAAACTTACTGCTTAGCATAGTCTGAGCTGCCATATATGCTTCCTTTAGGTTTGAATTTTCCAAACCCGAAATAATACTTTTGAATTTTTCGAAATCCACTTCAGTATTCTTGGCTTTTCTATAGCTATATTTTATTTCCAGGCTTTTTTCAAGAGCCTGAGCTTGATTTATAGTATATAAATCTAAAGTTTGAGCGTAGACCTTAAAATTTGAAAACAACAGAAGTAGAACAAAAGTTAATTTTAAAAATTTCATGTTAAGAATTACTAATTGATCTTAACTCTTTTTCAGCTTTAAGTGCAAGATGCAAACCATCATAAAGCTGAGCCAATGTCCAGGATCTAGTATTTACACCTGGGAGCCATTTTACTTTTCCTGATAAATCAGAAACTGCCTGGTATGATTCCATTACATTGTATCTATTAGGAAGCTCAGAACCATCAGCTCTCAACATATCAATATCTTTCATACCAGCAATCGAAGCTAAACTATGGTTTATAAAATGAGCTAGCATTGTATCAATTTCTTTTAATTTAGCTTCTGTTTCAGGTGGCGCAATTTTAATTTTTTTAATATGAGCAACTAGTTTCATCTTAGCTTTTGCTAGTGCTTGTATAGCTGCAGTAGGACCTAGGCTCCACTGAGCAGCATACTCTGGCTTAGCAAGTTTTTGTCTTTTAGTAAATTCTGTAGTAGAGAAGAACCTAGGAGTAATTTGCGTAACTTCTGGCTTTTGATTAAGAATAATTTGAGCAAGTGGCGTTAAATGGGTCGCAATATAATCATTTAAATTCAAATAACTGTCAAAAATTTTAACATTATTACCAGTAACATAGTCCTCTCTTGAAAAACGAGTATAGCGTTTCATGCCATGCCCATCAGCTAAACCATTATGCAAGAATTGAACGATTTTTGATCTAATTTCAGCATCTAGAAAAACATCTTCAGAGAATCTATAATCTGAAGCTGCAAGTAAAGCAAGGGCTGAATCTAATTTATTCTCTTCATTATGAATTGCATGAGTGTGTTCATAAAGTATAGGTTTAACTACCCATTCATAAATCTTAGATGTGCAGGCTTGAATTAACATTCTTACATATGATTCATTTAAACAATTCGCATAGAAAGGTAAATCACCTATATATTCATTAACTGATTTTTTCAAATCAACAATAGCCGTAGTTTCTGAATATTGTTCAGCAAAGACTAAGGTACAGAATTTTTCCAAAGCTAAAGCTGTATACGCTGTATCTAAACTAGCTCCTTCCCAATAAACAATTTCTCCCCACATGCTAGAAGTAGGTGAATTTGCATCGTATAAATTATGTCTAACATTCCAATTTATACTCATTAAGAATGTGATCAAATTAAAAATCGCTTTAAAAACTATTTCACGATTCTGTTCATTAAAATCTGCACCATAATCAAAGCCCCATTCTTCACTATTAATACCAGCTTCTAAAGTTTCAAGAATAGATAGTAAAAAAATTGCAGCAGATACAACTCTTTTAGGTGTTTTACTCTCTTTAATCTTTATGTCTCTGACTATAGGTGAACCGAAGCTACTGATATTTACGGTTTTAGGATCAAAGGCATCAGCAATTCCTCTACTTAGAATATCTTGATCTTCATGAGCTCTTCTGTACCAATCTGGATCACGAGCGATTTTATGAACCGTCGAAAAAATTTCAGGATTATTAATAGCAGCTGCATTAATGATCATTGATTTTCTCCAACTAAATGGATCATTATGCTTTTGCCAAAGACCATGAATACAACTATCTGCATTGTATTGCCATCTAAGATCAGAATTAGCACCTTCTCCGGTAGCTATTAAACCTGTCTTAGGGTCAGTTTTAAAATCAAAAATTTTCTTTTCATTAGCGAGGTCATTAATGATCTCCTCTAAATCAGCAGCTCCATAATGTGGCTTAGGGTCTTTAAAAAAGTCGTTATATATATAGTAATGAAAGCTATGCTCTTTTAAATCAAGGACAGCCTCTTCTGGACTGAATTCCGAAGCAAAAAGCCTAGCCTGGGTTGAATATAACAAAGCATCAAGTATTATTTCTCTCTGCTCCATTTCCATCTGATTGAGAGTATTTACAGATAGAATATCATCAAATTTACTAATAACACCTTCAGGTTTATATGGATACTTACCAGTATAACTATATAAGTATTTTATTTTATTAAAAGTCTCTTGATGCTTGGCATCAAGCTTAATGATGTCAGTGTTAATGATGGCTCTCAGCTCATCATAAATTTGTCTAGCTAATGCATTTTTGTCTTGAAGAATTGGTTGCATTAAATTTTCCCAGTACCTACCTACTTTATTTATTTACCCATTATCTCTTACTTTTATAAATTTATTAGTAATTATGTTGAATTATGAAAGTGAGGATCATCATGAAATTTTATTAAGTAAACTTTTAGCTTATGCTTTTTTTTCTTAGAGTGGAGATATAACTCAGTATAGCCCTGTGATTCATATAGAATCTTTCCACTTGCGAACTTGGCTTCTAGCTTATTAATAAATTTTTGTTTTAAATTAAACCTATTTAAAATCAGTAATATAGGTGACCCTCTATTATCATCAATAAATCTGAAAATTTCCTTTCTTGTATTTAGAATAAGGAAGTCATTACTGTTATTTATGTTATTCAAATTTGCTGAAACAATCTGATCATCACAAATTTTAAAAATATACGGATTAGAGTCTATTATTTTTGCAATTTTTTGATTAAAGATTTGATATGGAATATTTAGTCTATGAACCCTAGGGTGAATATCAGGAACTAAAATCCATGAAGCTTTGATAATAAAGAAGGCGATATTAATTGTTAGAAATATATAGAGTAGTCTTTTTTTTAAACTCCTATCAAGGAAAGCTATACATAGAGTAAACATCACAATCACAAAAATGAAGTGTGTTACAGCAAGCCAACCACCAGCAAGCTTAGCTGCTTTATTAAAGAGGAAAATCGACACTGGTATTATATAAGAAGCCAAGCTTATATAAATCAGTTCTTTTTCAACTCTCAAGTTTTTAAAATCTGACTTGAATTGCAGTTTTTTAGTGAAAAATAAAATAGTTAGAATTAAAGTAAAAACCAAAATATAAATTAGAACAGGGCTTAGAGCACTAAAAAACAACTTAAACAAATTAAAAATATAGTTATAGTCAGAGTTTCCAATAGCACTTCGTGAGCTCAAATATGCTTTAGCTTCATTACCTTGATTTAAAAGCCATAGATAATAAGGACTAATTAGAGCACTGACGATAAAGACACTTAATAATGACTTTAGATTAAAGAGCAAAGCTCTTGCTCTAGATGTAAACATTGAACCTGCAATCAAAGATAAAACCAGAAAAACGAAATTAAATTTAGCTAGCATACCGAAGGCAATACTGAGAGCAAACAAGATATAGTTACGAATAGATTCATTCACACACAGTAATTTCAGGTAGCTATAGAAACAGAAACTTGCACAAGCAAAGACTAAAACAGAGTGGGTAAGCTTAAAATTAATGACATAACCATAAGTTAAAACCAAAGCCAGTATTGAATTTAAGCAAAGTAAGGAATCATCTTCATCATGGAAAATTCTTATTGCTTTATATAAATAATATAAAAAACCCAATAGACAAATATACCTTACAGAAACGATAACAGTAGTTCCATAGCCAAAAACCAAAGACAAACTCTTCGTAATCCAGCTATAGAGCGGAGCTTGGTGAGCATCACCAAAATCAAAACTTTGAGCTAAAACAAACTGTTCAGCCTCGTCCCAGTCTAAATAAGGTGAACAAGTCAAACGAAAAAAATAGTATAAGAGTACATAGAAAAGAATTAAAGAATAATTCCTTTGCTCTTTACTAAGTTTTTGAAAAAAAGAAATCATGATTTATAGTAAGCTAGAAATCTTTTCTAATCCAGCTTTAATACTAGCCAAAGATTCAGCTTCATAATCTTTAAAAGGATCAAGAATTTTCTTAGCTAAAGCCTTTTCAAGATCTTCTTGAGAGCTTATTTCCTGACCTTCTTTAGCTTTAACGTAACCACCTTCGACAATATTTGATTTAAAAATACCAGCAGCACTCACTGGTAAGAAATCTTCATAAGTCAGTAACTCTATGTTTATTAGCCCTGCAAATTTAAGGGATAGAAGTATTTCGAGAAACTCAGGCTTGAAAATATAAGCAGAATCTTTTTCTAATAAATCTTGGATCATATTAATTTGCTGACTTATTTGTGGAATTTTTTCAAGTTTAGTTTTTAAATTAGCAGTATCATCATCTATAACAACAGAAAAGTAAACTAAAGCCTCTTTAACTAAAGATTCAATATCATCAGGGAAAGCTTCAAAAAACTCAGTAAGCTTTTCAAGGTAATTAGAGTCACTTTGTTTAACTTCAATTAAAACTTTATTTAAAAGTTCGTTATAAAGTCCCAAACCTTTAGGTGTCAAAGCTGCACCTCTTTTTTCAATTTCACCAAATCTTGCCCTGTGAGTACCGAGTAATTCCGAGCCCTCAAGATCAGGAAAGAAGATTTCTTCATTTAAAGCACGAAAAGAAGTCTGGCGAAGTAGTATTGGGATTTTCCTGCGAGGTGGGCCTTGAATGGTAGCAGTCATATTAATACCTTTTTCAGACATTCTCTTATATAAAAGATCTATATCAAGCACCCTTGGTGTTAAATGATTAATGTGAGGACCTTTAAAAGCCACGATGTCTGCTAGTAAAGAATTTATCGATAATAACTCTTTATAAAAGCCTTTACTAATCTTCGCTTTTTTATGCCATCTAAAAGTTTCTAAAGCCTCTTTAACAAACTCTTTTGAATCATTTTCATTAAGGCCTGCCTCTTCTTCAAATTTAGCAATTAAGCTAAGGCACTTTTCACTAACAATACTTCTACTAGCTATAACTTCTTTTACTCTTTCTTGTATCTCAGAATCTAAAAGCTCAGGTCTTAAAACTGAGCAAAAGATCCTAAAAGGATTTTCTTTCAAATCATCGCGCTTTACAGGTCTAAAGACAGTGGAGTGAACAGGTAAATCAGCAATACTTAAGTCATAGTATCCTACTGGCTCCATACCTAAAACATTAAAAAGCCTAGATATTGAATTTAATTCTTCCTTACTTCCGAGTCTAATAGCACCATGTCTCTCTAAATTTATTCTTGATAAATCAGTAATACCTTCTTCTACTATTTCATTAGAATTAATTAATTCTGTATTTATTGTTTCGACAACATCTAATAAATCCTTATACAGTGGCACTTCTTCTCTGTACATCTGTGACATTGCAATTGCAAAATCAGACCTAAGGGAATTCCGGGGGTAGAAATTATTTTGAATGGGCATATTGTCTTTGTTCATATTTTTATAAGTATGATTCTCATAACCTAAAAAGTTTTACTAATTATATTTTACGCATATACTTAATTTTTAACAATTAAGAAAGGGGGATAGGCGAATGAATTTAATTAAGAAATGACCTAAATACTGGTTCAGACATAAGAGATCTTGTCGATAGATTAGATGGGGAGAAGAAAAAAGATGAATCGAAAACTATTAGCTATGCTAATGCCATTAGCATTTATACTGAACACATTAACTGTTTCAGCTGCTACATACGTTACAGAACCTGCTGATATTAGGTTTAGTACCGCAAGTCCGAGTCAAACTTTCACCATAACTACAGATGAGAACCCTTCAGAAATTGATGGTAAATCTGGGTCATTAAAAGTGAAGCTCAAGTTTCCTAAGAAACTATTCTCAAGTGATGCACCTAAGGTAATTGAACTACCTTATACGGATGGTGTAGTAGATGTAAGTGAGCCGATAACACTTACACTTAAAAAACCTGACAAATTCAAAAAAGACAAAAATGTCAAATTAAGAATCAGAGGTAATAAACAATTAAAGAAAAATTTTAGATTTTCAGACGCTGTTGTTGAAGCTGCTATCGAAGTAGGTGCAACAGATGTTTCTGGTCAAGTAACAGTTCCTGGATCTTCTAGCTCTTCGCTCAGAAGATTTTCTACTATAAATAGAGGTGTTTTAGCCACTAACGTTACAGTAGAATTAATCAGAGTTGATGAAAACGGAAATCAAGTCGGAGATGTAATTGCAAGAACTACAACAAACGCAAACGGTGAATACAATATCGAAATGCCAGAAGGCTTAGTCTTCGGTCCAGATTTAGTATTAAGAGTCGTGGTAGATGGCAACGAAATGAGAGCTTTCTTAGCTGATGATGAAGTTAATATCGATCCTTACTCTGAGTATATTTATCGTGAGTGTCAAGAAAACACTGACAGTTTATCAAACTTAACAGCAGACGAAATCAATGCTTTAACTACTTTAATTCAACAATTCGCTGTTGATATTCAAGATTCACTTGACATATCAATCGCAAACTTTGAAGAGATCATTGGTGATTTCATTATTAATATGATTATCGCTGCAAATGATGTTGATGACGAAGATTTTGATGATGAAGACAACGATGATGAAGAGGATGAAAATGAATTTGATGCAAAAAGCTTCGGAGATAAATATTTCGTAGCATTTTTTGATACAGGTTTATCTGGTCCTAAAACTCAACATTCAGACGCTTCAACTAGAGCTACTATGGAGCTCGCTAGAGCTAAGTTCTCTAAGCCTAATGCTGTAGGTTCTATGAAAGTAAAAGGATTCCCTGTTCTAATTGCTGAAGCAGAGCTTCATAAATTAGAAGAGTTTTCTTTTGGCCCACAACCATTCCCTGGAGATGATTTTGAAGACTTCGGTCCAGGTGGTCCTGATTTTGGTCCTGGTGGTCCTGACTTCGGTCCTGGCGGTCCTCAAGGTCCTCAGCCATTTGCTGATTTATTAAACTGTGATCCAGCAACAGATCCAAACTGTACTCATGATCCAAATAACCCACCACCTCCACCAGGCGGCGAGTGTTTTGACCCAGCAGGAAATAAAATTCCATGTGATGGTACTAACCCACCACCTCCACCAGGCGGCGAGTGTTTTGACCCAGCAGGAAATAAAATT